>CAZLJN010000062.1:0-9768 GCA_964559815.1 uncultured Propionibacteriaceae bacterium | reverse complement strand
TCGCCGCCCTGCCCGGCGCGCCACTGTCGGCCGGAGAGCCGCCCGAGTCGCCGCGACGGGTGCCGGGCGAGGCGCTGATCGCGGAGGCCGCCGACGCGGTGGTGGCGATCTCGGCAGCCGAGGCGCACACGGTCATCGCACGCTGCGGGGGCGACCCGGCCAAGGTGTGGATCATCCCGCCGGGAGTCGACCAGCAACAGTTTCGGCCACTGGCCGCTGGTGAGCCGCGCTGGGCCCCGCCGCACACCGCGCTCGGACCGAACGGCTACCTGGCCTTCGCCGCCCGGCTGCAGCCGTTGAAGGGGCCGGATCTGGCCATCGCCGCCCTCGCCGAGGTGTCGCCGTCACTGCGTCCGCACCTGGTCCTGGCCGGCGACGCGTCGGCCGACTTCGCCGACTACACCGCGCGCCTGCGTGCTCTGGTCGACGAACACGGCCTGGCCGATCAGGTGACCTTCCTCGGCCCGCTGCAGCGGGCCGAGTTGGCGCGGTTCCTGCGAGGCGCCCGGCTGGTGCTGGTGCCCTCGCATTCGGAGACCTTCGGTCTGGTCGCCCTGGAGGCGGCCGCCAGCGGAGTGCCGGTGATCGCCGCGGCGTCCGGCGGGTTGCGCGAAGCGGTCGCCCACGGCGAGACCGGCCAGCTGATGGATTCCCGCCGGCCCGAAGACTGGGGACGCGCGATCACCCGGCTGCTGTCGAACCCCGACCTGGCCACCACGATGGGGACGGTTGCACGGGTCCACGCGCGGCGTTTCGAGTGGAGTTGGACGGCCCGGCGCCTGGCCGCGCTCTACCGCGAACTGCTCGGTGAGGAGGGCTGATGAGGGTCAGCGAGCTGTTCGCGCCCACCGACCGGGTGGTGTTCCTGCACGCCCATCCCGACGATGAGACCCTGTCCACCGGAGCGTTGATCCTGGCCCTGCGGGCGTCCGGCAACCCGGTCGCGGTGGTCACCGCCACCCGCGGCGAGCGGGGCGAAGCGATGCGCGAATACGCCGCGCTCACCCCGGATTCGCTGGTCGCGCAGCGGGAGTGCGAATTGCGCCGGGCTTTGGAGGATCTCGGGGTCAGCGATCGGGCCTGGCTGGGCACCCCACCGGCCCGCGCCGCCGGACGTCCGCCGCGGCGGTACCGCGACTCGGGGATGCGCTGGGTGAGCCCGTCCGTCGCCGGTCCGAGCGCGGACGCTGGTGCCGATGCCCTCTCCTTGGCCGCTGTGGACGAGGCAGCCGCCGACCTGGCCGCGTTCGTGCAGTCCTTCGCTGCCGATGTGCTGATCAGCTATGACGAGTTCGGCGGCTACGGGCATCCCGATCATCTGGCGTGCCACCGGATCGCCGCGGTTGTTCCCGGCGTCCGCTTCGTCCAGGTGGCCTCGCCGCAGCGCCATGGTGAGCCGGGGCAGGCGGTGATCGACGATCCGTCGCTGGCCCCACGCTGGCGGACCGCCCTGGCCGACTACCCCAGCCAGTTCCGGGTGGTCGGCGATCAGGTCCATCATGTGGGCGGGCAGGTGCAGGAGTTATCTACCGCAACGGTGCTGATCCTCGGCGAATAAACCGGACAAGGGTGGTGTTGGGGCAGGCAACCGTGGGCGTTGCTTCTTGGCAGACCACGCGGAAGTTGCCAGAATCGCGGCAGAGCCAAGGAGGACTCACGTGCGCAGAGTAGCGATCATTGGAGCCGGCCCATCGGGATTGTTCGCCGCCGGGCAACTCGCCAGCCAGACCGAGGTTGAGGTGGCGATCGACATTTTCGACCGGCTGCCCACCCCTTTCGGACTGTTGCGGTACGGCGTCGCGCCTGACCACGACAGCGTCAAGGCGGTGGCCAAGACCTTGGCGTCGGCCTTCGACCATCCCAATGTGCGGTTCTTCGGCCTGGTGGAAGTGGGCAAGCAGGTGACGCCGACCGAGTTGCTGCGCTGCTACGACGCGGTGATCTACGCCTACGGCGCCGAACTCGACCGCACGCTGGGCATTCCCGGTGAGTCCGACCTGGACGGCAGCCGCTCAGCGCGTGAGTTCGTCTCCTGGTACTCCGGCCATCCCGATGCTCATTACCAGGATCTGTCGAAGGTCCGCAGTGCAGTGGTGGTCGGCGTCGGCAATGTCGCCGTGGACGTCTCGCGCATCCTGTTGAAGGATCCGGCCGAGCTGTCGGTCACCGACATGCCCGAATCGGTGCTGACCGAACTGCGGTCCACCCAGATCGAGCATGTCTGGCTGGTCGGACGCCGCGGGCCGGAGGCGGCCGCGTTCACCACCGTGGAGCTGCGGGAGTTGCTGGGGTTGGAGGGTGTCGACACTGAGCTGATCGGTGCCGATCTGACCACCATCGACACCGAAGGCCTCGATCGCCGCGCCAAGGCCAATGTGGAGTCGATCGCCAAGGCCATCGCCGAGCCGACGCCGGGCGCCACCCGTCACCTGCATCTGCTGTTCAACCATCGCCCGGTCGAGATCGTCGGCGAGGGCGTGGTCTCGGCGGTGGTGTTCGAGTCGAACCTGGATGGGTCGCGGATCGAGGTGCCGGCCGACCTGGTGCTGCGCTCGATCGGCTACTACGGGGTGCCGCTGCCGGGCGTCCCGTTCTCCGACGGGCGGATCCTGAATCTCGAAGGGCGGGTGCTCGACGACGACCTCAGCGCCCGTCCGGGGGAGTATGTGACCGGGTGGATCAAGCGCGGCCCCAGCGGCCTGATCGGGGCCAACAAGAAGGATTCCGCCGAGACAGTGGCCAATCTGGTCGCCGACCTTGCCGCGGCTCCGGTGCGTGAGTTGGCCGACCCCGACGCGTTGCTGGAAGCCAATGGCGTCCGGGCCAGTTCGCTGGAAGATTGGCGGCGGATCGATGAGGCCGAGATCGCCCGCGGCGACCTGCTTGGACGTGAGCGCACCAAGATCGAGGCCTGGCACGAGCTGCTTGACCTGGTCTTCGCCGAGCAGCAGGCCGGCGTCAGCTGACCGAGGTTTCGACACGCTCGCTTCGCTCGCTGCTCAACCAGCGGTGGGGTGGTGGCTTGAAGCTGGTTGAGCCGGCTGCGGAGCGGCCGTGTCGAAACCTGTCGACCGCGCGAACGTCGACTCCGGCGGCTCTAGGCTGAGCGCCGTGATCAAGCACATCGTGATGTGGAAGTTCGCCGACGAGGCGGCCGGGGCGGGCAAAGCGACCAATCTGGTCCGGGTCCGCGAGCAGCTCCTGGCCCTGGACGGACTCGTACCGGGCATGCTCACTTTCGAGCCGGTGATTCCGGTCGACGGTTTCGAGCACAGCTACGACCTGGTGCTGTACAGCGAGTTCGAGTCGGTCGACGCGCTACAGGCCTACGCCACCCACCCTGATCACGTTGCCGTGGGTCAGCTCATCGGCCAGGTGCGCACCGAGCGCGTCTGTGTCGATTACGAGGTCTGAGTAGGACTCAGGCGACCGTGCCGTCGCCGAAGAGCAGCTTCTCGCTGGCGGCTTCGATCAGGGCGAAGTAGGCGGCCGGATCGACGATGTCGTAGGCGTACGCCCGGAAGAACTCGACCCGCAGGATGCCGGTGATCATGTGCCACGCGGCAACACCGGCCACCAGGGTCTCCGGTCGGACGTCGGCCTCTGCGGCGAGCGCGAACTGGCGCAGGCCTTCCAGATCGGTGCCGTAGTCGTCGGCGGTGACCCGCGGACGGTAGCCCGCCGCTTCCACATCGGCACCGAGCTTGGCGAGCATGACGTGCACGCGGCTGGCGGCCGGGATCGGGCCGGTGGCCGGACCGCTGTAGTCGCGCGGCGGTGTGCCGTTGATCAGCGTCCACTCGTGCGGATGCTCCAGGCCCCAATCACGCTGCGCGAAAGCAGCCGCGCGCCAGCGTCCGCGGACGTCCTCGCGCGGTACGGCGTCGTGGGCGGCCTGGACGGCATCGGCGTAGTCGTTGTAGACGTGCTCGAACAGGATGTTCAGCAGGTCCGCACGATTGGTCACGTAGCGATAGAGCGCCGAAGGCACCAGATTCAGCTCCCGGGCCAAGCCGCGCACGGTGAGCGCCTCTTGTCCACCCTCGGCCAAAAGCCGCAGGCTCGCGTCCAAGATCGCGCGCTGAGTCACCTCGCGTCGTTGGGCTCGACTTGTCATTACACCTCCGCGTCACTGCCACAGCTATTGTGTCACGACCCTCAGGGGTGCGGTGGTGACCCCAGGGATCGTATTGGGCAATGGGTGGCTTGTCAGGTTATTTCACGCCGACGCGCCCTGAAACCGTCTTCGGGCTTGTTGATAGCCACCTAGGATGGCACCCGGATTCGGTCGGAAACCCGAATCAGATCCGTCGGGAGGTAGCGCATGGAAGTCAGTCGTCGTACAGCGGTGATCGGTGCATTGGGGGTCGCCGGCATGGCGGTCGCAGGATGCTCGCCGGCGCCGGCAGCCAACACTGGTGGATCCACTCAGCCGACCACCGGACCGGCCAGTTCGGCACCGCCGGCCGATATCGCCCGCTGGCCGCTCACTGGCAAGCCGCTGGCTGCCGGCGACGACCCGAAGCACATCGCGGTGGCCGTGAAGGTTCCCGACAACAAGAACGAGCACCCGCAGAAGGGCATCGACAAGGCCGACATCGTCTATGTCCAGCTCGATGGCTACCCGGCCGTGGTTGGTCAGTCGGGCACTCGACTGGTGCCGATCTTCCACAGCACCTACGCCTCCGATGTCGGCCCGGTGCGCTCGATCCGCCCGGTCGACATCCCCATGCTTTCCCCGATCACCGCCATCATCGGCAACACCGGTGCGGCGCCGTGGGTTCTGGCGTACGTCAAGACGTTCTCCCAGTTCCTGGTGTCGAACAAGTCCTACATGACCACCAAGGGCACCGGCTCCTACACCATCGACCCGTCCCGAGTGCGCACCCTCAACGGTCAGACCTACTACGACCGGGCGGTGCTGTGCCACCCGCCGAAGCTGGCCGAACAGACCGACAAGTTCCAGGACGGTCCCCCGCAGAACTATCTGCCGTGGGCGACCAACAGTGCTGAGGTGAGCACGGCCAACGGCCAGGCCTGCACGTCGATCTCGATCCCGTGGAAGAAGGGCAACACCTACCCCAACACCTACACCTGGAGCGAGAAGAAGGGCCGGTACCTGCGCAGCGAGCCGTTCGGCCCGCACGTCCTAGCCAACGGCACCCGGGTGTCTACCGACAACGTCCTGGTGATTCGGGCCAAGCAGAGCTTCGGCAAGATCTTCGCAGGCAAGGGCCATGCGGAGCCGCTGCACGCCATCATCGATGCGGGTGGCACCTTCTACTACGCCAATGGCGGCAAGTACGTCACCGGCAAGTGGACCAAGGGTGCGGTCAACGAGGTGTTCCAGTTCACCCTGGACGATGGCACGCCGCTGAAGATGGCGCCCGGCCAGACCTTCATCGAGTTGCCGGATCTCACCGCCAAGGTGGTCGTCAAGGGCTAGGCATTTGTCCGAGGCTAGAACCCGTTCGGCGGACGTGAGCATTGCTCGCGTCCGCCGCGGCGCGTCCGCGGCCAAGAAGCGGGTGCTGTTCCTGTTCTCCGACACCGCCGGCGGGCATCGCGCTCCCGCCGAAGCTGTCATCGAGGCGCTCGACCGGGAGTTCCCCGGCCTGTTCGACTCGCGGATGGTCGACTTCTTCGGCGAGTACTGCCCCCGCCCGCTGAGCTATGCGCCGGCGCTGTTCCGGCCGAAGGCACGGCTGCCCCGGGCGCTGCGTCTGCCCTACCGCGCCAGCGACGGCACAGCTCGGACGCGCGCGGTTTCAGCGGCCACCTACCCCTATGTGCGGCGGGCGATGAAGCGGTTGCTGGCCGAGAATCCGGCCGACCTGATCGTCTCGGTGCACCCGCTGGTGAACCAGACGGTGATGCGGGCGATGCGCCGCGCCCCGCGTCCGTACCTCACGGTGGTGACCGATCTGGTCTCACCGCACGCGTTCTGGTTCGACCGCCGGGCCGATCTGGTCGTGGTGCCGTCGCCGCAGGCGGCCAGGACCGCCGCCCAGTGCGGGATCCCGATCGGCAATCTGCGGGTGGTCGGTCTGCCGGTACGAGACGGCTTCACTCAGCCTGCACCGGAGCGGGACGCGTGGCGTGCTGCCCACGGCTGGGACGCCGACCGCCCGGTCGTCCTGCTGACCTGCGGGGCCGAGGGCATCGGCCCGATCAAGAAGATGGCCAAGGCGATCGACGAGGCCGGACTGCCGGTGACCCTGGTGATCATGTGCGGCCGCAACGCCGAGCTCGCCGCGGAGCTGTCCCAGCGCACCTGGCGCACGCCCACGCAGGTCCACGGCTTCGTCGACGACTGGCCGGCGTACATGGCGGCTGCGGACATCTTCGTCACCAAGGCGGGTACCGCAGCGATTACCGAGGCCTTCGTCTCGGGCTTGCCGATGGTCATCTTCGCCAGCATTCGTGGACATGAGGACGGCAACGTCGGCCACGTCCTGCGGCAGGGCGCGGGCGTGTGGGCGCCACGTCCGCGGGCGGTGGTGGCCGCCGTCCGGTCCTGGGTCGAAGATCCCGATCAGCGGGCCCAGGTGGCTGCGGCGAGCGCCGCGGCAGCCCAGCCGCAGGCCGCCCGGGACGTCGCTCGCGTGATTGCCGATCAGCTGGGCCTGAGGCGCCGTCGACGCTAGCGAGTACTCTGGAACGCTGATCAAGGAGTGATGTTCAGCGTGACCGAAGACCGTACCCGACCGACCGCCACAGACGAAGCCGAGGATTCGGCCTCGTCAGCCCGTGAACCACTGAAGGTGACGTTCTCGGTTCCGCAGATCATCGGTGGGGCGCTGGCAGCGGCGACGGCCGCGGCGCTGGGCAGCACGTTGGGCGTCGCCGGGACGGTGATCGGCGCGTCGGTGGCCAGTGTGATCGGCGGTGTCGCCGGGACGCTCTACAGCGCCGGCATCGACCGGACCCACCGGACGGTGACCGCTGCGATCAAGCGTGGCTACGACCGGGTGAGCGTCGTCCAGCCCAGCGACGCCGAGACCGTCGCTACCGCAGAAGGCATGCCGGAAGCGCCCGGCGCCGACCAGGTCGAGGTCAGCATCGCGCCGCCATCGCCGACATCGCAGCGTAAACGTTTGCTGGTGCGGATGGGGGTCACCGCGGTAGCGATCTTCGCCATCGCCGGGGTGGCGATCACGGTGTTCGAGCTCACCACGGGACGTTCTCTGGATGGCTCCCAGGGCACCACCGTCGGCCAGGTCGGCCGGCCCCGGCCCGTGCCGTCGCCGACCGCCGTCCCGGTGTCGACGACCACGCCGACGCCCGAGCCGGTGCCCTCGGCGACCCAGACCACCCCGATTCCCAGCGAGTCGCCGACGCCGTCGGTGCCGGTCGAGCCGAGTCCGGTGGCGGTGCCCACGCCCGCTCCCAGCCAGAGTTGAGCCTGCGTTCATCCCCAGTTCGACAAGGGGACTTATGCTCGGTTCTGTGACAAGGCCTGGGGTGTTGGTGGCGCTCGTTGGCACGGTCGTCTCGTTGCTCGTCCAGCTGATGGTGCCGGCCCCGACTGCGGCGACGGCCGGGCCGGCGGCACCTGCCTCGACGCAGCCGACGCCGCAACCGCCCCCGACGCCCCCGGAGGTGTCCACCCCGCCATCGGCCCACGCCACGGTGGACTGCGCCAAGGTGAAGTGCGTCGCGTTGACTTTCGACGATGGACCGGTGAAGCACACCTCCGACGTGCTGGACGCCCTGTCGGCGCGGGGAGCGCGCGCGACCTTCTTCGTCCTGGGAGTGATGGCCAAGAAGCGCCCAGACCTGCTGCGCCGGATGATCGCCGAGGGCGACGCGGTCGGTAATCACTCCTGGAATCACCCGATTCTGCTCGGGTTGAGCGCGAAGGAGACCCGGTCGCAGTTCGTCCGAACCGAGAAGGTGATCACGGCGGCGATCGGCGACGAGGCGATGCTGGTGCGAACTCCCTTCGGTCAGCAGAACAAGAAGATCCGCCGCATCGTCGGCAGTCTGGGTTCGCCGGTGATCCTGTGGAATGTCGACCCGCAGGACTGGAAGGTTCGCAAGACCACGGTGGTGATCCGGCGGGTGGTGAAAGCGACCAAGCGCAACTCCATCGTGCTGCTGCATGACGTGTGGCCGTCCACGCGGGCCGCGGTGCCGGCGATCATCGACAAGCTGCAGGCCAAGGGGTTCGTGCTGGTGACGGTTCCTGAGCTGCTCGGGAAGCCGCGCCCCGGCAAGGTCTACTTGCACCGCTGAGGGCCGTGGCCTATTCAGATCGGCCACCGCACCCTAGAGTCGAATCCATGACCTACGGCACCGGGTTGCGTTCGTTGATGGTGAGCTTGGGCGTGATCGCCCTGGTCGGAGGATGTGCGGTGGCTCCGCCGCCGGCCGCGGCTCCGGCACCGCGGGTGACCGCGCAGGCGTTGGCCTATGAGAGTCCCAGCTTGGCGGGCATCCAGATTTTTCCCAAGACGAACGCCTGGAACACCAAGATCAACAAGAGCAAAGTCGACAAGAACTCAAAGAAGCTGATCAAGGGCATCACCGGCAAGTTGCACCCCGACTTCGGCGCGAACTGGGACGGCGGCCCGTTCGGCATCCCGTACGTGGTGGTCTCCGGTAGCCAGCCGAAGGTTCCGGTCGACTTCGTCTGGTACGGCGACGAGTCGGATCCCGGTCCGTATCCGGTGCCGGCCGACGCCCCGATCGAGGGAGGTGCGGCTTCTGACGGCGACCGCCACGTCATCGTGGTCGACAGCACCAACAAGATGCTCTACGAGATGGGCAACGCCTACCCGAAGAACGGCGGCACCAGCTGGGAAGCCGGCGCGGGTGCGGTGTTCAACCTCAACTCCAACGCCCTTCGACGGAAGTACTGGACGAGCGCGGACGCCGCCGGTCTGCCGATCCTGCCCGGCTTGGTGCGCTACGAAGAGGTGGCCGCCGGCAAGATCACCCACGCCATCCGCTTCACCGTGTCGAAGACCCGCAAGGCCTTCGTGGCGCCGGCTCGGCACTATGCCAGCAGCAGCCGCAGCTCGAGCCGTCCGCCGATGGGCATGCGGGTGCGCCTGAAGAAGAGCTTCAAGATCTCCGGCTACCCGCGCCAGGCGCGGGTGATTCTGCAGGCCATGAAGGATTACGGCCTGATCCTGGCCGACAACGGCAGCAACTGGTACTTCTCCGGTGCGCCCGACTCCCGCTGGGACGACGGCCAGCTCAACACCTTGAAGAAGGTGCCCGGCAGCGCCTTCGAGGTGGTCAAGATGAGCAAGATGACCAAGGGCTGAGCGATTCAGCGGGTTTCGACACGGCCGCTGCGCGGCCTGCTCAACCAGCGGTGGTCGGTGGAGCCCGTGGATCGTTGGTTGAGCTTGTCGAAACCTGACCACGACGCGCCTAGCGAATACGCACCTTCTGCTTCGCGCTGGTCGTGGTGAGGTCGGCGGTGGTGGTCGGCGCATACCAGCGGTAGTAGGCGGTCTGACGCTTCTTGGTGGTGAAGACCACGGTGGCCTTCCCGGCCGCGTCGGTGATGCGCAGATACACGGTCTTCCACTTGGTTTTGCCGTTGGCGCTGCGCTGCAGCCGTACCGATTGGGCGGGGATGGCGCCGCGGGCGTCGGTGAAGGTGGCTCTGAGAGTGACGGTGGCTTTGCCGTGCTTTCGCTTGACGGTGATGGTCGACTTCGCCGGTGTGCGGGTGATGGTCTGACTGAGCCGGACCGGGGTGAGAGTCAAGTTGGCGGTGACGCCGCTGCCGGCGGGGACGGTGGGGGTGGC
>CAZLJN010000061.1:0-9826 GCA_964559815.1 uncultured Propionibacteriaceae bacterium | reverse complement strand
CGCCCAGGGCGGACGCGACAACATCACCGTGGCCTTGGCACGCTGCCCGGCCCCGTCGGCGCCGACTAATCTGGAGGCCGATTCGTCCACCGTTGAGGAGTTACCCGAGCATGGCTGAGTTCAGTTCTGCGGTTTACCAGAACGAGTTCCTGCCCGACGGCGGCACCGACGTCAATGCGATCGTCACCGTGCGCTGCACCGGCGCGGGAGCGGCCGGACGCACCGGCAGCGGCGATGCCGGCGAGATCATCGTGGTGGACACGTCCGGCTCGATGGGCATGACCAACATGCAGGCCGCCAAGCAGGCGGCCATGGTCGCCCTCGACAACATCCTCGACGGCACCTACTTCGCCGTGGTCGCCGGCAACCACAAGGCCTATCTGGCCTATCCGAAGGTGCAGAGCGGGCCGGGCATGGTGCAGATGAACGCCGCCACCCGGGCCGAGGCCAAGCGCGAGATCGGCTACTTCCGGGCCGAGGGCGGCACCGCGATGGGCACCTGGCTGAGCCTGTGCCGGATGCTGTTCGCCTCGATCCCCGGGCTCGCCAACAAGCATGTGATCCTGCTCACCGACGGCGAGAATCACAACGAGACCCCGCAGCAGCTCGATCTGGCGCTGGTCTCCTGCACCGGCCAGTTCCAGGTGGACGCGCGCGGCATCGGTGTCGACTGGCAGGTGCCTGAGATCCGCAAGATCGCCCAGACCCTGCTCGGCAGCGTCGACATCATTCCGCACCCGTCCCAGTTGAGCGCGGTCTTCGCCGACCTGATGCGCAACTCGATGGCCCGCGGCGTGGCCAATGCCGAGCTGCGGGTGTGGATCCCGCAGGGGGCCCAGGTGCTGTTCATTCGGCAGGTCTCCCCCACCGTGGAGGACCTCACCCATCGCGGCACCCCGGTCAACCAGCTCACCATGAGCTACCCGACCGGATCGTGGGCCGACGAGGAGCGCGACTATCACGTGTCCATCCGGCTGCCGGCCAAGACCGTCGGCCAGGAGCAACTGGCGGCTCGGGTGCAGCTCGCGGTGGGCGCCGAATTGCTCACCCAGGGCCTGGTCAAGGCGAAATGGTCGGCCGACACCAACTTGACCGCCCAGATCAACCCTGAGGTCGCCCATTACACCGGCCAGGCCGAGTTGGCGCAGGTAATCCAGGAGGGCCTGGCCGCCAAGCAGGCCGGCGACGAGGTCACCGCCACCACCAAGCTGGGCCGCGCGGTGCAGTTGGCGACCGAGACCGGAAACGCCGAAGCCACCTCGAAACTCCGTAAGGTGGTGGACATCGCCGACGCCCGCACCGGTACGGTGAGGTTGAGGCAGGCGGTGGAGAAGGCCGACGAAATGGCGTTGGACACCGCATCGACGAAGACGACGCGAATCAGAGGCTGAGATGGCGACTTGCCCCACAGGACATCACACCGACCAATCCGACTTCTGCGACGTCTGCGGTCTGCCGATCGGTGACCAACCCGCGGCGACCCCGTCCGCGCCGGCGTCCGCGGCCACCATCAGTTGCCCGAACTGTGGCACCGCGAACGTGGCCGAGGCACTGTTCTGCGAATCCTGCGGGTACGACTTCACCACCGGCACCATGCCGGCCCCGAGCGAAGCCCCGGCCTGGCCGACCCTGGTCGCAGTGCCCCCGCTTCCGGCCGAGGACGCAGAAGCGTCCGCCCCTGCGCCGACCGAGGTCACCGACATCCCCGCGGCCCCGGCTGACGACGTGCCGGATGCGCCCGCGAAGGCTGCCGAGGCACCCGCCGCGCCACCGGCCGGCCAGCCCGCACCCGCCGGAGCCCCAGCAACTCCGACCCGTCCGCGGGTGGAGTGGGTGGCGGAGTTGTGGATCGACCCCGACTGGTACGCCGCGCAGGGATCGACCGACCCGATGCCGTCGGTGGGCCTGCCCGACATCGCCGGGCTGACCAAGTCCAGCAACCTGATCGGGCGGGTCTCGCACAGCAAGGGGATCTTTCCCGAGGTCGACTGCGAACTGGATTCCGGCTGCAGCCGTCGCCACGCCATGCTCACCACCGACGGCACCCGCTGGTGGGTGGAGGACCTGGGTTCGGCCAACGGCACCTTCGTCGGCCCGCCGGCCGGTCCGCTGCCCGCGATGCCGATTCCCCAAGGACGGGTCGAGCTCACCGAGGGCCAACGGATCTACGTGGGCGCCTGGACCCGGATCGTCGTCCGCCGCGCCACCCCGGACGAACAGGAAGCATTCGGCGCCTGACCGGTTGCGCTGTGGGCGTACGGCTGTCCGATTGGCCGCGACGTCGGGGTAGATTGGGCGCGACCTGAAGGAGGAACGGTGGAGATCAAGATCGGCGTCCAGGACATCGCTCGTGAGTTGACGGTGGAGACCACGGCGACGGCAGCTGAGGTCGAGGCGCAGCTGACCAAGGCGCTGACCGATGGTGGCCTGCTCGCCCTCACCGACGAGAAGGGCCGCAAGGTGCTCATTCCCGCGGCGAGGGTCGCCTATGTCGACCTCGGCCAGGAGAAGGCCCGCCCGGTCGGCTTCGGCGCTCTGTGAGCTGCTTGCGCTAGACTTGACGCGCTCCTCACTAACGAGTGAGCCTGCCTGGAGCGGCCTGGTAGCCGCCGGCAGCCCGTTCTGCGCCTCGCGTGCAGATGAAGATGAGGCAAGACCCTGACCGAGCAAGCTCTCGAAGCCGCGCCTGCGGCTGTTGCCCAACAGACCTTCGCCGACCTCGGCGTTATTGACGAGATCACCGAAGCCCTTTCGATGAAGGGGATCGAATACCCCTTCCCCATCCAAGCCCTGGCCATTCCGATCGCCATCACCGGCACCGACATGATCGGCCAGGCGCGCACCGGCACCGGTAAGACCTTCGCCTTCGGCATCAGCCTGTTGCAGCGGATCACCGTGCCGACCGATCCCGGCTACGCCGACCTCGAACACCCCGGCCTGCCGCAGGCCCTGGTGATGTGCCCCACCCGCGAGCTGGCCCTTCAGGTCGCCGGCGACCTCGAGGTGGCCTCTGCCGTGCGCAAGGCCCGCGTCCTGACCGTCTACGGTGGCGTCGGCTATGAGCAGCAGCTGGACGCTCTCAACGCCGGTGTCGATGTGGTCGTCGGTACCCCCGGACGTCTGCTCGACCTGGTGAACCGTCGCTCGCTGAACCTGTCGTCGGTGCGGGTGCTGGTGCTGGACGAAGCCGATGAGATGCTCGACCTGGGCTTCCTGCCCGACGTGGAGCGGCTGATCGCCAAGACCCCCAAGACCCGGCAGACGCTGCTGTTCTCGGCAACCATGCCCGCAGCCATCGTGTCGCTGTCCCGGATGCACCTCAACCAGCCGGTGAATGTGCGCGCCGAGACCAAGGACTCGCAGCTCACGGTTCCCGACACCACCCAGTTCGTCTACCAGGCCCACGACCTGGACAAGCCGGAGATCATCGGCAAGCTGCTGCAGTCCCCTGACTGCACCCGCACGATCATCTTCACCCGCACCAAGCGCGCCGCGCAGCGGTTGTCCGACGAACTGGAAGACCGCGGCTTCTCCGCCACCTCCATCCACGGCGATCTGAACCAGGTGGCCCGTGAGAAGGCGCTGAAGAAGTTCCGCGAGGGCAAGGTCGACGTCCTGGTCGCCACCGACGTGGCCGCCCGCGGCATCGACATCACTGACGTCAGCCACGTCGTCAACCACGAGTGCCCGGATTCGGAAATGACCTACGTGCACCGCATCGGCCGCACCGGCCGGGCCGGCGCCAAGGGCGTGGCCGTGACGCTGGTCGACTGGGCCGACGTCACCCGCTGGAAGGTCATCAACAAGGCACTCGGCCTTGATTTCCCGGAGCTTGTCGAGACCTACTCCAACTCGCCGCATCTGCTGTCCGACCTGGGCATTCCCGAAGGCACGAAGGGCCGGCTCAAGGCTCCTGAGCCCAAGGAGCCGCGGGAGAAGAAGCATCACGACCATGGCTCGAAGGACCATCACCACAAGGAGCGTCCCGCACGCGAGCGCACCCGTCGCCGCCTGCGCAACGGCGTCCCGGTGGCCGACGGCGCCGAGGGCACCGACACCGCCGCCGTCGAGGTGACCGTCGATGCGTCCGCACCGGTCAACGATGGCGACTCCCCCGACCGTCCCGCGCGTCGGCGTCGCCGCCGTCGTGGCGGCTCCGGTCAGGCCGCTCCGTCCGGCGAGTAACCAGCCACAGACAAAACACGAGGGCCAGCCGTCACCGGCTGGCCCTCGTGTCTTGCCTTGTCAGTAGACCATGTTCATCGCCTGGCGCACCTCGGCCAGGGTTGCATCGCCAACCTCGTTGGCGTGGGCGTTGCCGACGCGCAGCACATCGATCAGGTAGCCGGGATCGGCAGCCAACTCCACTCGGCGGGCCCGGATGGGGGCGAAGAACTCGTTGACCGCCTCGGTCACCACGGCCTTCAACGTGCCACCGCCGCCGTCGCCAATCCGCTCGGCGATCGCCACCGGGTCTTCTCCGGTGCACAGCGAGGCCAGCATCAGCAGGTTGGAGACCTCCGGACGGTTCGCCGGATCATAGGTGATGTGGCGGTCGGAATCGGTCACCGCCTTCTTCACCAGCTTGGCCGTGGTGTCGGCGTCCATGCCGATCTCGATCACATTGCCCTTGGTCTTGCTCATCTTGGTGCCGTCCAACCCCAACACCGTCGAGGCCTTGCTCAGCAGCGCCTCGGCTTGGGGGAAGATCGGACGATCGGCCTCGACCCGGCCGTAGCGCTCATCGAAACGGCGGGCGACCACCCGGGTCTGTTCCAGGTGCGGAAGCTGGTCCTTGCCCACCGGCACCAGGTTCGCCTTGCAGAACAGGATGTCGGCGGCCTGATGCACCGGGTAGGTCAGCAGCAGTCCCGACATCGGACGATCACCGGTGGCCTCCAGCTCGGCCTTCACCGTCGGGTTGCGGCGCAACTCGGCGTCGGTGACCAGCGACAGGAACGGCAGCAGCAGCTGGTTCAGCGCCGGCACTGCGGAGTGGGCGTAGATGGTGGTACGCGCCGGGTCCAGCCCGATCGCCAGGTAGTCGGCGAGCATCCCCAGCACTCGATCGTGGATCGGGCCGGTGCCGTCTCGGTCGGTGATCACCTGGTAGTCAGCGATCAGGATGAAGGTCTCCACCCCGGCGTCCTGGATCCGCACCCGGTTGGCCAGCGAACCGAAGTAGTGACCCAGGTGCAGGTTGCCGGTCGGACGGTCGCCGGTCATCACCCGGAAGCCGGACGGATCCCGCGCGATCTGCGACTCGATCTCGATGCTGCGCGCTTCGGTGCGCCGCAGCGACGCCTCCGACGTCGATTGGGCGAGGTCCTCGCCGGAGTCGTCGGTCATCGCCGCACGGGGCTGGTCGGACATCAGTTCTCCTCAGATCGTGTCGCCCGGATCAGGCATGCAAAACGGCCGCCGGATTCGGACGGCCGTAGGCATGGGTCAGAGCGTCGGCCGTGATTACGACCGCCACCAGCAGACCCGGTTTTGCACGACGCTCAATCTACAACAATCCGCCGCGCGCCTGGACGCGGCGCTCCAGTTTGGCCAGCGCCTCCGGCGAGGTGGTGTTGCAGCCCAGGTCGTGATCCTTCTTGCCGGTGCCGTGGTAGTCCGAGGAGCCCGTGACCACCGCTCCCACGAAGTCGGCCAGTGCCCGCAACTCCTCGCGAGTGGCCGCGTCGTGATCTTGATGATCGACCTCGATCCCGTCCAGCTGGCGCGACGCCACCAAGGCACCCAAATACCGCGGCGGCAACGCCTCTTTGCTGATCCGACCCCACGGATGGGCGATCACCGACGCACCGCCGGCGGCCCGCACCAGATCCAGACCATGCTCCAGCGGCGTGGAGTAGCGGGCCACATAAATGGGCTTGTCATCGGCCAGCCACTTGTCGAACGCCTCACGCCGATCAGCCACATACCCCAACTCGATCATGGCATCGGCGAAGTGCGGACGACCGATCGATGGGCTGTCACCGACATGACGGGCCAGCACCTCTTCGGGCACCGGCATGTTGTGCTCGGCCAGCCGAGCCAGCATGGTCGGCACCCGCTCGGTGCGTCCGGCTCGGTTGCGCGCCAGTTCGTCGACCAAGGCCTGGTCGTCGGGACGGCAGCCATAGGCGAGCAGGTGCACCGAACTGCCCCGGACTTCACAGGAGATCTCGATCCCGCGGAGCACGCGGATGCCGGCCGCCTCGCCGGCGGCCAGCGCCGCCTGCCAACCGTCGGTGGCGTCGTGGTCGCACAGGCCGATCACGTCCAGCCCGGCGGCGGCGGCGTGGGCCACCAGCTCGGCCGGGGAGTCAGTACCGTCCGACACCGTGGTGTGGACGTGCAGGTCGATCTTCATTCGCTCAGCATCGCTCTCAGTTGACTCAGCCCGACGTTCATCTTCGCCACGTCGGGTGTGCCGTCGCATACCTGCCGAATCGTCGACACCCTCCCAGCCATGGAGGGGTGCGTCGAAACCCAAGACGCCACAACCGTCCCCGCCATGGCGTGCGCGTCAGCACTTCCGAGTACCTTAGCGGTCAACTCGGCATGTGCAGACAATAGTTCGTCCCGCAACGCCGCACGGGCCATCGCATCCCAGCGCACCTGGCGCGGCAGACCATCCACGCCGCCGAACAGCAGATCCAGCCCGAGGGCATCACCGAGGCGGTAATGCACCTCCGCCACCCGCACCACCGGCAACTTCAACCGATGCGCCACCTCGACCACACTCAGCAGCGTGTGCGCCTGGCCCGACGTGCTGAGATTCTCGGCCAACTCCAACGGGACGCCGGCGTCGATCCAGCTGCGGGCATGAGCGACCTGGGCGTGGGCATCGGCCCCGGCCAGCAGCCCGGCCAGCATCGGACGCAACTCCGCCACCGCCGGAGCGTACTCGGCCACCGCGGCCGCGACGTCGAGCGGTGCCTGCTCATGGTGCAGCAGCCACCGGGTGCCGCGTTCGACCATCCGCAGCAACGCCACCCGCAGTTCGGTGGCAAGCTCGGCGGGCAACTCGCTGCGGCGCAGCCGCACCTCGTCCAGGCCCACGTTGAAGATGGCTCGGGAGGCCAGCTGTGCGCGGATGATGTCGGCCACCCCGGCACCGGTTTCGCTGGCCAACCGGTGATAGGCGGTGATGCCCTGGGAGTTCACGAAGCGGTTCACCGCCACCGTGGTGATGATCTCCCGGCCCAGTCGATGAGCCGGAATGATGTCGGCGAACCTCTCGCGCAGCGGCTCGGGGAAGTACTGCATCAACCGGTCGGCCAGGTAGGGATCCTCCGGCAGGTCGGTGGCGAGCACCCACTGCTTCAGCGCGATCTTGGTATAGGCCAGCAAGGTCGACAGCTCCGGACGGGTCAACATCGCACCACTGGCGATCCGGGCCACCATCTCCGCACTGTTGGGCAGGAACTCCAGCTGCCGATCCAGGATGCCCGCACTGACCAGGCTGGACATCCACGACTCCAGCTGGCCCATCAGCCGCTCCGAGCGCAGTTCGGAGTTCGACAAGGCCAGGTTCTGGTCGAGGTTGTGCGCCAGCACCAACTGGGCCACCTCGTCGGTCATCGAGGCCAGCAGCTCATCGCGTTCGGCAATGGTCAGCGTGCCGGAGCTGACCGGGTCGCTGAGCAGGATCTTGATGTTCACCTCATGGTCAGAGGTGTCGACTCCGGCAGAGTTGTCGATGAAGTCGGTGTTGATCCGGCCGCCGGTGCGGGCGTACTCCACCCGTCCCAGTTGGGTGCAGCCCAGGTTGCCGCCCTCGGCCACGCACCGGGCACGCAGCTGTCCCCCGTCCACTCGGACGGCGTCGTTGGCCTTGTCACCGACCATCGCGTGAGTCTCGCCGGCCGCCTTCACGTAGGTGCCGACACCGCCGTTGAAGACCAGATCGACCGGGGCGGTCAAGATCGCCGAGATCAACTCATTGGGACGCAGGCTGGTCACCGCATCGGCCAGGCCCAGGGCTGTGCGCACCTCAGCGGAGATCGGCACCGATTTGGCGTCGCGGCTGTAGACCCCACCTCCGGCCGAGATCGGCTGGTAGTCGGCCCAGGTCGAGCCGGGCAGCGTGAACAGCCGCTGCCGCTCGGCGAACGACAGCGCAGGATCGGGGTTCGGGTCGAGGAAGATGTGCAGGTGGTTGAAGGCGGCCACCAGCTTGATCTTGTCCGAGCACAACATCCCGTTGCCGAAGACGTCGCCGGCCATGTCACCGATGCCCACACAGGTGAACTCGTCGACGGCCGGATCCAGACCCATCTCGGCGAAGTGCCGCTTGACCGACTCCCACGCGCCGCGGGCGGTGATGCCCATGGCCTTGTGGTCATAGCCGGACGAGCCGCCGGAGGCGAAGGCGTCACCCAGCCAGTAGCCGCGGCGCACCGAGATGTCGTTGGCCAGATCGGAGAAGGTGGCGGTGCCCTTGTCGGCGGCGACCACCAGGTACGGGTCGTCGTCGTCGTAGCGCAGCACATCGGCCGGCGGCACCACCACGCCGTCGACGATGTTGTCGGTGACGCTGAGCAGGGCGTCGACGAACAGCTGGTAGCAGGCCACCCCCTCGGCCTGACGTGCCGCCCGATCCATGGAGGCCGACAGCCGCAGCGGCACGAAGCCGCCCTTGGCGCCCACCGGCACGATCACGGTGTTCTTCACCATCTGCGCCTTGACCAGGCCCAACACTTCGGTGCGGAAGTCCTCCAGACGATCCGACCAGCGCAGGCCGCCACGGGCGACCGCGCCGAAGCGCAGATGGACGCCCAGCACCCGCGGTGAGTAGGTGAAGATCTCGAACGCAGGTCGAGGTTGGGGCAGCAACTCCAACTCCGAGGGGCGCAGCTTGATCGCCAGCACCGGGTTGTCGGTGAAGGCGTTGGTGCGCACACACGCCTTGATCACCGCTTCCATGGCCCGCAGGATGCGGTCGTGGTCGAGGCTGGCGACCGCGTCCAGGTGCTCGTCCAGCCGGGCGAAGCTGGCCTCCACGGCGGCGGCGCGCTCGTCGGCGTCGGTGAAGGCGGCCGGATCGAACTTGGTTTCGAAGGCGGCGACCAGTTCGGCGGCGATCTGCGGGTTGGCGTTCACTGCCGCCGACATGTAGGTCTGGCTGAACGGCACGCCGGCCTGCTGCAGGTAGCGCAGGATCGTGCGCAGGTAGGTGACCTGCTGCCAGGTCAGTCCTGCGGGCACCACCAGCTTGTTGAGCTGGCCGGGCTCGCAACGTCGGCTCCAGGACGCGTCGAAGGCATCGGCGAAGCGCTGCCGGGCCTCGGCGTCCCAGGTCACCCCTTCGGGCAGTCGCAGCCCGAAGTCGTAGACCTGGACGCGCTGGCCGCGCAGCTCCCAGTTGTAGGGATTCTCATCGACCACTTCTGCACCGAGCACGCTCAAGTGCGGCATCACTCGGGCCAGGCTGATTTCGGCGTGGGTGAACACCTTCAACCGCAGATCAGCCGGGTCTTCGGGGTCGGTGACCGTGGTCATCAGCATGCTCAGGTCGTCGGAGCCGGTCAGTCGATTGGCGCGCAGCAGGTCGGCCAGGGCCTCGGCCGGGCTGTAATCGGCCTCGTAGGCGCCATCGAACTCCACTCCCCTGGCTTCGCTGGGCAGCACGGCGGCCAGCTCGGTGAACTGGTCCTCCCAACTCATCGCGGCCGCCTTCACCTCGGCGGTGATCGCGTCCACGTCCGGATCGGCGGGGGCGTCGGCGCCCAGGCGGATGACGAAGAACAGCCTGGTCAGCACCGACTCGCTGACCAGCGTGCGGTACTCGACCTCAGCCCCGCCCAGGCGGCTCATCAGAATCTCCTGGATC
>CAZLJN010000060.1:0-9983 GCA_964559815.1 uncultured Propionibacteriaceae bacterium | reverse complement strand
TGCCGGCCAGCGTGCCGCCGAAGCGCTTGCGCGCGACCGCGCCGAAGGTCTCGAAGGTGCCCTGCAAAATGCCCTGGGTGCCGATGTAGATCCACGAACCGGCAGTCATCTGGCCGTACATCATCAGGCCCTCAGCTTCGAGCTTGCGGAAGTGCTCCCAGTTGGCCCAATCGCCGACCATGTTGGAGTTGGCGATCAGTACCCGCGGCGCCCACTCGTGGGTGCGGAAGACGCCGACCGGCTTGCCGGACTGCACCAGCAGGGTCTCGTCGCTGCGCAGGTCGCGCAGAGTGTCGACGATCGCATCGAACGCGGCCCACGAGCGCGCCGCCCGTCCGGTGCCGCCGTAGACGACCAGGTCTTCGGGACGCTCGGCCACCTCCGGATCGAGGTTGTTCATCAGCATCCGCAGCGGCGCTTCGGTCTGCCAGGAGCGGGCGGAGAGTTCGGTGCCGCGCGGGGCGCGAATGATGCGTTCGGTCATGCCGGATTCCCTTCTTCGATGACGGCGTAGGCGGCGGCCACCAGGGCGCCAGAGGTGAGGAGTTGATAGGCGGCTTCGATGTCGGGAGCGAGGAAGCGATCCGGGCCGGGGCCGTCCACCTGCTCGCGGAGCACCGCGATGGCCGCACCCGTGGCGCGTCCGGGTTGCAGGGGGCTGCGCAGGTCGATGCCGCGGGCGGCGGTGAGGATCTCGATAGCCAGCACCCGGGCCAGCCCGTCGACGGCCTGGCGCAGCTTGCGGGCGGCATTCCAGCCCATCGAGACGTGGTCCTCCTGCAGCGCACTGGACGGAATCGAGTCGACGCTGGCGGGCGCGGCCAGCTGCTTCAGCCGCGAGGTGATGCCGGCCTGGGTGTACTGGGCGATCATCAGGCCCGAATCGATACCGGGGTCATCGGCCAGGAAGGGTGGCAGGCCGCGGCTGCGGTGGGCGTCCAGGAAGCGGTCGGTGCGGCGCTCGGAGATGCTGGCCACATCGGCGATGCCGATCGCCAGGAAGTCGAGGACGTGGGCCAGCGGGGCGCCGTGGAAGTTGCCATGCGAGGAGACCCGGCCGTCGTCGAGCACCGACGGGTTGTCGATGGCGGCGGCCAGTTCACGCTCGGCGATGGTGATGGCGAAGTCGACCGCGTCGCGCAGGCTGCCGTGCACCTGCGGGCTGCAGCGCAACGAGTAGGCGTCCTGCACCACACCGTCGCCGACCCGGTGGCTGGCCACGATCGGCGAGCCGGCCAATAGGTGGCGCAGGTTCGCCGCCGAGGTGCCCTGCCCCACCTGCGGACGCAGCGCCATCAGGTCGGCGCTGAACACCGTGTCGGTGGCGAGTTGACCCTCGATGCTCATTGCGGCGGCGAGGTCGGCGGCGTCCAGCAGCGACTCCAGATCGGCCAGCGCGAGCACCAACTGGGCGAGCATGCCGTCGGTGCCGTTGATCAGCGCCAAGCCTTCCTTCTCGGCCAGGACGACCGGAGTCAGCCCGCGCGCGGCGAGCGCCTCAGCGGCCGGACGGCGTCGTCCGGCGTCGAGCACCTCGCCCTCGCCGATCAGCACCAGCGCGCAGTGCGCCAGCGGTGCCAGATCACCGGAGCAGCCCAGGCTGCCGTACTCATGGACGACCGGGATCAGCCCGGAGTTGAGCAGGTCGACATAGGCCTGCGCGGTGGCCGGATGCACCCCGGAGTAGCCCTTGGCCAGCGTGGCGATCCGCAGCAGCATCAGCCCACGCACCACCTCGGGCTCGACCAGGGCACCGTTGCCGGCGGCGTGGGAGCGGATCAGGCTGCGCTGCAGCCGGGCCCGCTCGCCGGCCGGAATGCTGCGGCTGGCCAGGGCGCCGAAACCGGTGGAAACCCCGTAGATGCCGTCGGCTTGGGCGGCCAGGGCGTCCACCCGGGCTCGCGAGGCGGCCAGCGCAGCCAGCGCCGCCTCCGACAGCCGCACCTCGACACCGTGACGGGCCACCGCCACCACTTCTGCCCGGGTCAGCGGCCCGGTTCCGATCACGATCTGACTCACCCTTCCATTGCACGCACGGACAGGGATCGGCCGCCAGAGGCCCGGGCCATTTCCTGTCTCGTATGCGAGACTTGGCCCATGTCACGAGCGGTCCCGGCGGCCACGTCCGCCCTCCGGGTGCTGCGCTTCCTGGCTCAGCGCACCACCCCAGTTCCGGCCGCCCTGATCGCGGTCGAGGTGGGGCTGCCGCGGTCGTCGACCTATCACCTGCTGACCGCGATGGCCGCTGAGTCCTTCGTCACCCACTACCCCGACGACCGCACCTGGGGCGTGGGGGTCGCCGCCTGGGAGGTCGGCCAGGGCTACCCCCGCGCCGATCCGCTGGCTCGGCTGGCCCGGTTGCCGATCGCCCGCCTGGTCGACGGGCTGGGGTTGTCGGCGCACCTGGCGGTGCTGCACGGCGCCGATGTGGTCTACGTGATCGAGGAACGCGCCAAAGGACGGGCACGACTGGTCACCGACGTCGGCGTCCGACTGCCCGCACACCTGACCGCGTCCGGACGCGCCATCCTGAGCACCTTGTCAGCTGCCCAATTGCGGGCGGTCTTCGCACCCGGCCGCGAGCTCGTCCGACGCACCGAGGTGGGGCCGGCCACCCTGTCGGAGCTGCGACCGATCCTGGCCTCGGCCCGTCGCCAGGGCTACGCCGACGAGGATTCCGAAGTCACCCCGGGCTTCGCCTCGGTGGCCATCCCGATCGCCTCGCCGGCCAACCTGGCGGCGGTCGCCGTGACCTGGCAGACGCCGCTCGAACACGACCTCGACACCGTGGTGACACACCTGCGCGCCACCGCCGACGTCATCGCCGAGCGCCTCCGCTGACAACTCGCGGATTGGCGATGGTTATGGGGGTCGATTCCGAGCTGATAACCCTCATAGATCCGCGACGTGGCATTGCTGCGGCGCAGACCCCGCCCAAGACGGTCACCAGCCCGCGAATTGCTAGGCCGAGCGCGCCCAGCCCACGATCGAGGCCGGATCGGCCAGCAACGGACGGAAGGCCAGACCGGCTGCGCCGATCATCAGCAGGTCGGCACCCAGCGCGGCCGGCGCGATCCGCACCCCTTCCAGGGACGGCGCCAGGGTGTCGGCGGCCACCGCCCGCTCCAGGGCGGCCGGGTCGTAGGCCTGCAGCGCGGCCAGGAAACCACCCAAGGCGATCACCTCGGGGTTGAACAGGTTGATCGCCGCGGCCAGCGCGGTGCCCAGCTGCCGGGTCTGCCGGGCCACCACCGCTGCCACCGCGGGCGAGCGGTCGGCCAGCAGCGCGGCGTCGAACTCGGACGGATCGGTGCGGGTCAGGCCCAGGGCTTCGGCCAACTCGGCGCGGGTCACCTCAGCCTCCAGGGTGCCGGCGATTCCGGCGGAATCACGGGCGTCCGAGCTCGATACCCGGACGTGGCCGAGTTCACCGGCATAGCCCGAGGCCCCGCCCAGCAGGCGTCCGCCGACGATCACCCCACCGCCGATACCCGAGGCACCGCCGTTGACGTAGATCAGGTTCTCGTGGCTGCGCCCGACCCCGAACTCGTGCTCGGCCAGCGCGCCGAGCGCGGCATCGTTGGCCACCGCCACCGGGTAGCCGGTCAGCTTCGCCAGCGGCGCGCCGAAAGCTTCGTCATGCCAGCCCAGGTGCGGCGCATTGCGCACCACGCCGTCGACGGTGCGCACCTGCCCCGGCACCGCCACGCCGATGCCGACCACGGTCAGCTCAGCCAGCTCGACCGCCATCCCCGAGATCACCGCACTGGTGATGCTCAGCACCTCCGAGGCGGTCGGGATGCGTTCATACTCATGCCGGATCACCCGGCGCACCATGCCGTCCAGGCCCACCAAGCCGATCACCAGCGCGTCGATCTCGGGGTTGACCGCGATCGCCACCACCTCGGGACGCAAGGTCACGATCGGGCTGGGACGACCGATCTGACCGATCGCGCCCGGGTCCTGCTCGACCACCAGGCCGAGTTCGACCAGGTCGGTGACCAGGCTGCCGATGGTGGAGCGATTACGTCCGGTGTGCTTGCTCAGCGCGGCTCGGGACGCAGCCCCGTTGCGGTAGAGGATGCCCAGGATCGCGGCAAGGTTGTTGCGTCGCACCCCTTCGGTGGTCGCCGTCGGCATCCTTCGCCTCCTTCTGACGGCGGGCCAGGCCCCCCGCTGCGGCGAGGCTCAGCGCCCGCCGCGCCGCTTGTTGATCAGGTCGAAGGCTACCGCCAACAGCAGGACCAGACCCTTGATCGCCATCTGCCACGCGGCATCCACCGACAGGATCGACAGGCCCATGTTGAGTACGCCCATGACCAGACCGCCGATCATCGCGCCGGTGACCGTGCCCACCCCACCCTGGACGGCCGCGCCGCCGATGAACACTGCGGCGATCGCATCCAGTTCGTAGTTCTGGCCGGCCGAGGCCACCGCGCTACCGGCACGGGCGGTGCTCACCAGGCCGGCCACGGCGGCCAGCACGCCGATGTTGACGAACAGGGCGAAGTTCACCCGACGGGTCTTCACCCCGCTCATCACCGCGGCGAACAGGTTGCCGCCCATGGCGTAGACGTGACGTCCGAACACCGAGCGGTTGAGCACGAAGGTGTAGGCCAGGATCAGCACCGCCAGGATCACCAGGACGATCGGCATGCCGGAGTAGTTGGCCAGCTGCCAGCACAGCCCCATGATCGCCAGCACCGCGATCACCAGCTTCAACCAGAACGACACCGCGCCCTCAACCGGCAGCTCCAGACGCCGACGGTTGGACCGGGCTCGCGCCTGGAACACCACCAGCAACGCACACGCCACCAACCCCAACACGATGGTCAGGACGTCGGTGCGTCCGACCGTGCCCAGCAGGCTGGGCAGCCAGCCGGCACCGATCGCCACGAAGGGGGCGGGCAAACCACCGATGGTGCCGCCAGTGAGCAGCACCAGGGTCAGCCCGCGGAAGAACAGCATGCCGGCCAGGGTGACGATGAACGCCGGCACCCCGATGTAGGCCACCCAGAAGCCCTGCCAGGCGCCCACCAGTGCGCCGACCAGCAGGGCCAGCAGGCAGCCCAGCCACCACGGCAACCCCCACTGCCCCATCGCCAGACCGGCGACCGCACCGACCATGGCCACCACCGAGCCGACCGACAGGTCGATGTGCCCGGCGATGATCACCATCACCATGCCGATGGCCAGGATCAGGACGTAGGCGTTCTGCTGGATCAGGTTGTTCACATTGCCCGGCATCAGCAGCCGTCCGCCGGTCAGGATCTCGAACAGCAGGATGATGATCACCAGTGCCGCCAGGATCCCGTACTGCCGGAAGTCGACGGCCAGCTTGCGGCTCGGGGCCGATGCCACCGGGGTCGGCTCGATGGTGCTCGTCGTACTCATCGCAGAGCTTCCTTTCCCATGGTCATGAGGTACATGAGGTGTTCTGGCGTGACCTCGGCACGGGGGACGTCACCGGTGACGGCCCCTTCGGAGATGGTGTAAATGCGGTCGCACATGCCGATCAGTTCGGGCAGTTCGGAGGAGATGAAGACGATCGCCTTGCCCTGGTCGGCGAGCTGATTGATCAGGGTGTAGATCTCGTATTTGGCACCCACGTCGATGCCGCGGGTCGGCTCGTCGAGGATCAGCACGTCGGGGCCGGAGACCAGCCACTTGCTGAGCACGACCTTCTGCTGATTGCCGCCGGACAGCCGTCCGACGACCTCGGAGATCGAGGGCGTCTTGATGTTCATGCTCTGCCGGTACTGGTCGGCGGTGAGGTACTCGCGGTTGCGATCGATCACGCCCCAGCGGGCGAACTGCGCGAGCGCGACCGCGGAGATGTTGGACGAGATCGAGCCGATCAGGTTCAGCCCGTACCGCTTGCGGTCCTCGGTGACGTAGGCGATGCCGTTGGCGACGGCCTCATCGACGGTGGCGGTGCTGATCTCGACGCCGTCCTTGAAGACCCGACCGGAGACATTGGTGCCCCACAGGCGTCCGAACAGGCTCATCGCCAGCTCGGTGCGTCCGGCGCCCATCAGGCCGGCGAAGCCGACGATCTCACCGGCATGGACGGCGAAGCTGGCGTGGTCGACCACCACTCGGGCGGTGTCGACGGGGTGATGGACGGTCCAGTCCTCGACCCGGAAGCGTTCCTCCCCGATCACTGTCTCGTGCTCGGGGAACAGGTTGTTCAGTTCGCGGCCGACCATTGCTTTGATGATCCGACCCTCGGTGGCCGACGGCTCGGACATGTCGATGGTCTCGATGGTGCGGCCGTCGCGGATCACGGTCACCCGGTCGGCGATCCGGCGCACTTCGCGCAGCTTGTGTGAGATCAGGATGCAGGTGATGCCGTGGTCGCGCATGCCGCTGATCAGGTCGAGCAGATGGTCGGAGTCCTCGTCGTTGAGGGCGGCGGTGGGCTCGTCCAGGATCAGCAGGGAGACGTCCTTGGCCATGGCTTTGGCGATCTCGACCAGCTGCTGTTTGCCGACGCCGAGTTCGAGGATCTTGGTCGCCGGGTTCTCCCGCAGCCCCACCTTGTCGAGCAGGGCGGCGGCTTCGACGGCGGTGCGGTCCCAGTCGATCACGCCACGGGTGGCGCGCTCGTTGCCCAGGAAGATGTTCTCCGCGATCGACTGCAGCGGGTTCAGCGCCAGCTCCTGGTGGATGATCACGATGCCGGCCGCTTCGCTGGATTTGATGTCGGAGAAGCGCGCCTCGACGCCGTTGAGCTCGATGGTCCCGGAGTAGGCACCGTGCGGGTAGACCCCGCTGAGCACCTTCATCAGGGTTGATTTGCCGGCGCCGTTCTCGCCGCACACGGCGTGCACCTCGCCCCGGGCGACCTCGAGGGTCACCTGGTCCAGCGCGCGCACACCGTTGAAATCCTTGGTGATGTCCTGCATCCGCAGGATGGCGTCATTGCCAGTCATGCTCTGCTACCTCTGCCTCGAACCGATGGGCTGGACGGGTGGGGCGGACTCGCGTCCGCCCCACCCGTGGAGACTCAGCCCAGACCCACGTCGGAGGCCTTCAGGAAGCCGGAGTCGATCAGCTTGCTCTGAACCTGGTCCTTGACCACGACTTCGGGCTCGATCAGGTAGGACGGAACCACCTTCACGCCGTTGTTGTAGGTCTTGGTGTCGTTGACCTCGACGGTCTCGCCCTTGACGATCTGCTGGATCATCTTGAACACCTGGGCACCCAGCTTGCGGGTGTCCTTCCAGACGGTCATCGACTGCTCGCCGGCGAGGATGGCCTTGACGTTGGCCTTGTCGCCGTCCTGTCCGGTGATCAGCGGCCAGTCGGTGCCGACCTTGTAGCCGGCCGACTTCAGCGAAGCCTCGATGCCGAGTGCCAACGAGTCGTTGGGCGACAGCACGGCCTGCACCTTCTTGCCGCCGGTGTAGTTGGACGACAGCCGGTTGTCCATCTCGGCCTGCGCCTTGTCGGACTGCCAGGACTGGATACCGATGCTGGCCCACTCTTCGTCAGACTTCGGCGCCTTGCCGCTGGGGACGACCAGGGTGCCCTTCTGCACGTACGGCAGCAGGACGTCCCACGCGCCGGAGAAGAAGAACTTCGCGTTGTTGTCGTCGGGGCTGCCGGCGAACGGTTCGAAGTTGATCGGGCCCTTGGCCGAATCGAGCTTGAGCTGGTCCTTCAAGAAGTTGCCCTGCAACTGGCCGACCTTGTAGTTGTCGAAGGTGGCGTAGTAGTCGACGTTCGGGCTGCCGTTGATCAGGCGGTCGTAGGCGATGACCTTGACGCCCTGCTTGCCGGCCTGGTCGAGGACCGGGCCGAGCGCGGTGCCGTCGATGGAGGCGATCACCAGGATCTTTGCGCCGCCGGCGATCTGGTTCTGCAGCTGGCTGATCTGCTGGTCGACCTTGTTGTCGGCGTACTGGAGGTCGACGGTGCAGCCGGCGTCCTTGAGCTGCTTCTGCAGCTGCTCGCCGTCATTGATCCACCGCTCCAGGCTGCGCGTCGGCATGGTGATGCCCACGTTGCACGCCGCCGCGCCTCCGGCAGTACCGCCGGTGCTACAGGCGCTCATTGTCACTACCAAAGCTCCCGCCGCCGCCAGGGCGATGATTCGGGACATCTGCGACATAACTATTCCTCTCTGAATTCTGCCGCTAGCGCTCACCGGGGCACACGTCGTCGCTGTGCCCTGCGAGCCGGGAGACCAACGTCGGCCCCTTTGTTTGATTCCACAACATACGGCCGATCCCGTCACCCCCACAAGCGACAAGCCGATAACAATTCCGTAACGGGGTGGCGGTTCGTTGCGCACCACATCTGACCTTCCGGGCGGCGCAGCCTGAGGCCACGAGCACTCTTGCGCAGGCCGCTCTGGTAGACAGCCCCCGCCCGCTGTTCTATGTTGTATGCGACAACATTCGCCCAGCGTTGAGCAGATAGGATTCTCCCGTGTCCCCGTCACCGAGCCCTTCGGACCAGTTCACCTTCGGCCTGTGGACGGTCGGTTACAACGGCACCGATCCCTTCGGCGGCCCCACCCGCGCCCCGCTCGACGTCGTCCACGTCATCGAGAAACTGGCCTCCTACGGCGCCTACGGCCTCACCTTCCACGACGACGATCTGTTCGCCTTCGGCAGCACCGACGCCGAACGCCGCACCCAGATCGATCGGCTGAAGGCCGCCTGCGAGGCCACCGGGCTGAAGGTGCCGATGATCACCACCAACCTGTTCAGCCAACCGGTCTTCAAGGACGGCGGCTTCACCTCCAACGACCGCTCGGTGCGCCGGTTCGCGCTGCGCAAGGTGCTGCGCAACATCGACCTGGCCATGGAGGTCGGCGCCCACGTCTTCGTGATGTGGGGCGGCCGCGAAGGCGCCGAGTACGACGCCGCCAAGGACGTCCGATCGGCCCTCGAGCGCTACCGCGAGGCGGTCAACCTGCTCAGCCAGTACGTCCTGGACGCCGGCTACGACCTGAAGTTCGCCATCGAGCCCAAGCCGAACGAGCCCCGCGGCGACATCCTGCTGCCGACCGTCGGCCACGCACTGGCATTCATCGACTCCCTCGAACACCCCGAAATGGTCGGGCTCAACCCCGAGGTCGGACACGAGCAGATGGCCGGGCTGAACTTCGCCGCCGGCATCGCCCAGGCGCTGTACCACGGCAAGCTTTTCCACATCGATCTCAACGGCCAGCGCGGCATCAAATACGACCAGGACCTGGTCTTCGGCCACGGCGACCTGCACAACGCCTTCGCCCTGGTGGACCTGCTGGAGAACGGCGGGCCCAACGGTGGCCCGGCCTACACCGGCATGCGGCACTTCGACTACAAGCCCTCGCGCACCGAGGACGAGAGCGGCGTGTGGGATTCGGTGCAGGCCAACATGCGCACCTACCTGCTGCTGAAGGAACGCACCCAGGCGTTCCGCGCCGATCCCGAGGTGCAGGCCGCGCTCGCCGAGGCGAAGGTGGCCGAACTGGCCGCGCCCACACTGGCCCCCGGCGAGGACTACCGCGCCCTGATCGCCGATCGCTCCGCCTACGAAGACTTCGACTCCGGCGCCTACTACAACGGCAAGGGCTTCGGTTTCGTCCGGCTGCAGCAACTGGCCACCGAGCATCTGCTCGGCGCCCGCTAGGTCGACCATGGCCAGGGTCGTCGGGGTCGACTCCTCCACCCAGAGCTGCAAAGTCGTCGTTCGGGACGCCCGCACCGGGGCACTGCTCTCCTCCGGCCGGGCGTCCCATCCGAGCGGCACCGAGGTCGACCCCGAGCATTGGTGGACGGCCCTGAACGACGCCCTGGCCACCGCTGGCGGGCTGGACGATGTGGCAGCGGTCAGCATCGCCGGCCAGCAGCACGGCCTGGTCGCGCTCGCTGCCGACGGACGGGTGATCCGTCCGGCCCTGTTGTGGAACGACACCCGCTCGGCCCACGCAGCGGCCGACCTGATCGCCGAGGTGGGCGCGGCCGAGTTCGCTGAGCGCACCGGCT
>CAZLJN010000059.1:0-10076 GCA_964559815.1 uncultured Propionibacteriaceae bacterium | reverse complement strand
TGTCAGCGGACTGGGTTGGGCGCTGTTCCTCGGCGCAGGGCTCACCGTCCTCGGCCTGATCGTCGCCTGGTTCTGGTTCCCCCGCGAATCCCCCGCCGCCCACTGATCGCGCGGCGGTCGATCAGCTGGCCGCGGCCCGACGCGCTTTGGCCGCTTCCACCGAAGCCCGCAGCGCGGCGACCAGATCGACCACCTCTGCCCGCGGAGCCTCCGCGTCCCCCTCGGGAAGCGCGACCCCGTCCAGCTTGGCTTCGATCACCTTCTCCAACTCCTGGCGATAGGTGTCGGTGTAGGCGTCCGGCTCGAAGTCCCCGGACAGTTGCTCGATCAGCATCGCAGCCATCGCCAACTCCGGCTCGCTCGCCGTGAGATCGGTCGATGGCCGCACGAAGCTGTCATCGCGCAACTCGTCGGGCCACAGCATGGTGTGCAGTCGCAGTACTTCCCCGACCGGACGAATCAGCGCCAGGCTCTCTCGGGAACGCAACGCCACCTTCACCACCGCGGCCTTGCCGGCGGCGGCCAACGCGTCGCGCAGCAGCACGTACGGCTTGAGCCCGACACCGTCGGCTTCCAGGAAGTAGGTCTTGTTGAAGTAGGTGGGATCGACCTGGTCGACGTCCACGAAACGGACCACGTCGACGGTCTTGCCGTCCGCCGACGGCAGCCCGGCGAAGTCAGCGGACTCCAGGATGGCCAGCCGTCCATCGGCGGCGTCGTAGCCCTTGGCGATCTCGGCGAAGGGCACCTCTTGGGAACACACCTCGCAGACCCGCTTGTAGCGGACGCGGCCGCCGTCGGCGAGATGCACCTGGCGGAAGCTGATGTCCTTCTCCTCGGTGGCGCCGTACACCTTCACCGGGATGGTCACCAGCCCGAACGAGATCGCGCCCTTCCAGATCGATCTGGCCATCTGCCCTCCTGACATGGCTCACACCGAATCAACCAGCCGCTAACACTTCCCATTCCCCAGGCCCGTGCCACAGCAGATCGACGTCGCTCAGCAGCACGGTCACCGCCGGATGCTCCCACGCCTCGGCCAACGGCACCCCGGCCACCGCCGCTGCTGCTGTCGCCGCCGCGCCCGGCTCGTCGGCGAAGAGGGCACTGACGCTGCGATAACCGGTCGCCGGCAGGCTCACCTCCCCGAAATCGGGGTCGCCACCGGCCCGTGGCTCGGCCGCAGCCGAGACCACCGCCACCAGCCGCTGGCCGTGGGCAGCCAGCCCGGCCACCGAGGCCACCAACAGCGCGACGCGCTCGGCTTCCTCTGCATCAGTGACGCCGAACGCCTCGCACAAACCGTCGGTCGCCGCGAAGCCAGGCAGGCCGGGCCCCATCACCGCGCCGCCGGCCCAATCGGCCAACAGCTGCGGGGTCACGGGGACGAACACCAGACTCATCACGCCTCCTCACGAAGCCGGTTCAACTCGGCATTGATCGCCGCCACCCAGCCGTCCAGCGGGGCCACCGCCGCCGCGGACAGGCTCACCCGGCCGTGGTAGCTGGTGATCGACACGGTCAGCTCCTCGGTGTCGGTGGTGGTGGTCACCACATGCACCTGGCTGACCCGGGAGCGGCCCAGGTATCGCGGCTGGTCAGGACCGGGGACGTTGGCCACCAGCACCGTGTGCGGGCGACCGGCGACGATCGTCCCGGCGGCCACGGCGTGCAGCGTGGCCGGGGCGAACCCGGCCAACTCGATCAGGTCGCGGGCCGGCACGCTGACTCCGCTGTCGCGGCGGGCTCGGCTGAGGGTCGAGATCGCCACCAGCCGATCGGCCGCAGAATCCAGGCTCACCGGCAACCGATCGAAGGACGGCGACAGCCGGCAGCCGATCGCTGAGGCCAACACCTCCGGCTCGGTCACTGCCAGCGGGATCAGGGCCACTTCGTCGGTCAGCGGCGCCCCCTGTGCGGTCCGCCAGGCGCGCAGCCCGGCGGCGGCCAGGCAGACCAGCACGTCATGCGTGGTCACGCCGTAAGCGTCGCGGACGGCGGCCACCGCCTCCAGACTCACCTCGGCGGCCTCCACCCAGTGCCGCCGCGGCTCGACGGTCAGGGTGCGGACTCCGCCGGCCACCAACCCCACCACTCCCGCCGCGACGCGCTCGGCGGCAGCCAGCGGATCACTCAGACCGGCCAGCAGCGTGGTCATCTCCGGTGCCGGCGCCGGCGTCGGCTCCCAGTCGTCGGTCACGCCGGTGGCGATGTCGTCGGCGAACTCGTCCAACAATTCCTGGAACAGGTGAATGTGGTCGTAGCCGTCCACCATCGCCGGATGGATCCGTACCACCACCGCTTGGCTGCCGCCGGACAGACCGTCCACCAGGGTCATCGCCCACAGCGGGTGGCTGCGCGCCAGCGGCACCGTCAACGTGGTGGCAAGCCAGTCCTGTAGTCGCTGGCCGGACGCCAGCGCGACCTGCTCGACGTGCTCGCCGACCTGGAAGTGCAGATCATCGATCCAGCGCGGCACCGGCCACGACTCGACCAGCCGGCGGAATCGCGGCGCATAGCCGATCCGTTCGGTGATCCGCGCGATCAGGGCATCGCGGGTCAACGCCGGGGACACGATCAGCACCAGCGCCTGCTGCCAGGGCGCCTCAATCTGGTCCCGGGCCAGCAGGGCAGCTTCGGCCACCGTCACCGGATCGCTCATCGTGCCAGCCTACTCAACCAGGAACGGCGGCGCGGGGAGCCCGAGATCGGCCCAGACGAACCGCTGGATCCGCCCCAGAAACCCGCGCAGAGTGGTGTCGGCGACGTCCATCAGCACCGTGTCGTGGAAGGGCACAGCGAAGGTCACCGTGCGTCCGCGAATCGTCCACCCGGGCGGACGGGTGGCCAGCAGCCACTCCATCATCCGCGGATGGATCACGTCGGAGGCCCATTTCGGATTCTCCGCGCGAACGGTGAAGGCATCGTTGAAGTCGCTGCTCTCGAAACGCACCTTGTCGCCGTACCGAGCGCCGTTGACCGAGATCGTCGGCAACTCGTAGGGCAAGGTGAAGCCGCAGATCACCTCGCGGTGATGCTCGGTGTAGGTCTCGGTGCGGGTGTGCCCCTCGCCGTCGGTCACCGTCCGCGTCTCAAGGGTCGTCCAGTGGTGCTCGAAGGCGTCCATCCGGATGCCGTCGCGCAGCCCCCGCACCAACCCGCGGGTGTCGTGGCCGAAGCCGCCGTGGTCGGTCGGGTAGTAATCCAGGACGCTGTCGTCGGAACCGATCAGTTGCCAGTCCGGGTGACCGTAGAAGGAGAAGGCAGGCACCGGTGGCGCCGCCGCCCACTTCGCCGCCAATGCCGAGATCGCCGCAGCCACCGGATCAAGACAGGCGATCAACGCCGCCAACTCGTCAGGATCGCGCTCGGCCGGGACGAAGACCAACTGGTTGCCGTCAACGCTGAGGTTCATCGCCACGTTCGGCGGCAGCGTGGCCCCGGCGATGCATTGGTAGACCTCGCCGGCGTAGTCGGCCTGGCCAGCCACGACCGTCACGCCCTCACCGGCGACCTCCATCAGCGCCGGCGCCCCCACTGCGATACCGGCCCGCGGGGCCCCGGCAAAGACGAAAGCCGGCGGCAGCGGCGCGTCCAACCCGATGGCCAGCACCCGCTCTGTGAACGTGGCGCCACCGGCGCACTTGTAGGTGAAGCTGGCGAACGGTCGACCGGACGCGGTGGTGCCGCTGATCAGATCATCGACTGAGCGTTGCACGCCCAGGCCGAACGGCGGCACCTGCAGGGTGAGGAAGGCACCCAGCGACGGGGTGCTGTTCCAGGTCCACCCACGGTCGCGCAGCTCTGCGAGATAGCGCTGATGGCGAATGATGAAGAACGCACCCACGGCGGCACCGAAGGCAACGACACCAACAACCCACCAGATCCACTGACCGCTCACACCGGCAGCCCGGGGACTCAGTCGCGAGCCAGCGAGGGCATCTCCGGCAAACTGAGGAACTGCCGCAACTCGCGAGGAATCCGATCCAGCCAGCCGTGCAAAGTCGTCTCACACTCACCCACCAACACCGCGTCATGGGTGGGCACATGGAAGCGGACGGTGTTGCCCGAGACCGTCCAGCCGTACGGACGGGTGGCCAGCAGCCACTCCTGAACCCGTTCGTTGAACAGTTGGTAGGCCAACTGCGGATCGGTGGCGCGCAGCGTGAACGCGTCGTTGAACCGGGGGTTACCCAAGTTCACGTAGTCGCCGATCTCGTCGCCGTTGAGCGAAATGCCCGGCAGCTTGGCGTCCAGGATGAACGCACACACCGGCTCCTGCTCACGGTCGTGATCCAGCACGATGCCACGGTGCATCTGGGTCCGCTGAACCGCCTCGCTCACCCAGGTGTAGCGGAAGGCCACCATCCGCACACCGTCGTAGGCGCAGGTCAGCACGTCCTCGGCGCGAGCGTTGGCCCGCATCGGCAGCTCGAACTCGCGCAGCACATTGCGATCGCCTTCGGCGGTGTACTCCCATTCGGGATGACCGTAGAAGGCGAAGTGGGGCTCATGCGGTGGCAGTTCCAGGCGCCGCGGCACGGCCGGCCCCAACGCGTCGATGACGCGGTCGAGTCCGGCCAGGAAGGGTGCGAGGTCTTCGGGAGCGGGCGCCTCGATGGCGATCAGGTGATTGCGATCCACCGACAGGTCGATCGGCTCGGTCGAGGCATGGGTGAGTTCGACCGTAGTGGCGAACACCGCCTCGAACACCTGCTTGGCCAGACTCTCTTCGGTCGAGCACACGCGCAGGTTCTGATACTGCACGCAGCCGATCCGGCCGGCGGCCTCCATGCCGGCACGGGTGCGGCTGCCGGTGGTCCAGTACACGTCGGGAAGGCTGAACGGCAGATCGACGGCGACCACGCGTCCGTCGAAGCGCGACACCCCACCGGAGTAGGAATAACGGAAACTGCGGAAGCGCCGCCCCGCCGGAGTGAACCCGGTCACCACATCGGTCGCCGTCCGGCTGAAACCCAAGCCGAACGGCGGCTGCTGCAGGTCGAGCAGTTGATCGATGCCAGTCGTCGGCTCGATCGCTCGAGAACCCTTGGCCTCACGACGTTTCTTGAAGAACGCCACGCAATCCCCCTCCCCCAAGGTTGAGACAATGGTAGGACCCAAATCGATTTCCCGCGAGCAGGCGGGGCGGCGAAAATCGGCGGTATGTCATCAGGGCGATGCGGTGCCCGGTTATCCACAAATCCTGCCGCATCACGACCGTCCGGGCCCGGATTGACGCACAGTGTTGCGATGACCTCATCACCGGTTCTGACCGCGCTCGATCCGACCGACGCGCAGCTGACGCCAGCCGGCTGCCTGCTCGCACCACTGCTGCTCACCGAACTGCCGTCACCGGCGCCACATCAGCCGATGCTGCCGCTCGTGGACGCCTCGCCCGCGGCGCTGATCGAGGACACTCGACCAGAGCTCGACCGGCTGGCTCGACAACTGATCGCCGCACTGTTCGAAGCCATCGCCGGGCATCGCCCACCCACGCAGCTACGGGCCTGGGTCGCCGGCGGCGTCTACGAGTTGGCCGGCGAGCTCGCCCGCAGCGGCAGCGGAACCGGGCTGACGATCCGCTCGCTACGGCTTCAGGCTCCCGGGCCGAGAGTCATCGAAGCGTCCGTCCACCTTCGCCAGGACGGACGCGCCCACGCAGCCGCGATCCAACTGACCTACACCGACCATCACTGGCAGGTGACGACCTTGGAACTGGGGCTCGCCCGATCAGGACCGGCCGTGGCAGACCTTGAACTTCTTTCCCGAGCCGCACGGGCACGGCGCGTTTCGTCCGACCCCGGCGTAGGGGTCGTCGCTGGCGGCGTCCCCCTTGCGACTCACCTCGCCGGTCTCGTCGGGGGCTGAGTAGGCCAGCGGCGTGGCCGGCTTGGACCGCTCCAGACCCTTGGCCTTCAGCGCCGGTCGCTTGGTCACCGACGTCTCGGCCGACGGAGCCGCCTCGCGGGCATCGCTCAGCAGTGACTCGGCAGTGACCGCTTCGCCGTCGCCGCTGGTCACCAGACCGACCTGCGGTGCCGGCTGCTCCACCCGGACCTCCAGGTTGAACAGGTAGCCGACGACCTCCTCCATGAACGCTTCCATCATGGCGTTGAACATGTCGCCGCCCTCGCGCTGGTACTCCACCAGCGGGTCGCGCTGCGCCATGGCGCGCAGGCCGATGCCCTCGCGCAGGTAGTCCATCTCGTAGAGGTGCTCGCGCCACTTGCGGTCCAGGACGGTGAGCAGCACCTGCCGCTCGAACTCCCGCATGGTCTCCTCGCCGAGCGCCTCCGTGCGCGCGTCGTAGGCGGCCTGGGCGTCGGCCTGGAAGTCGGCCACCAGCTCCTCGACGGTCAGGTCACCGCGTCCGGCGTAGTCGGCGAGGTCCAGCGTCACCGGGAACAGGGTGCGCAGCTGCGTCCACAGCGCGTCCAGGTCCCAGTCCTCGACGAAGCCCTCGGTGAGGCCGCGCACGTACTGCTCGACCACGGTGTTCACCGTGCCGCGCAGCTGCTCCTCGACGTCGGCGCCCTCGAGCACCCGGCGCCGGTCGCCGTAGATCGCGTGGCGCTGGCGGTTCATCACGTCGTCGTACTTGAGCACGTTCTTGCGCATCTCGAAGTTCATCGCCTCGACCTGCTCCTGCGCCTGCTGCACCGACTTGCTGACCCGGCTGTTCTCGATCGGCATGTCATCGGGCACCTTCAGGGTCTGCAGCACCCAGTCGATGATGTCCGACTTGAACAGCCGCATCAGGTCGTCGCCCAGCGACAGGTAGAACCGGCTCTCACCGGGGTCACCCTGACGGCCGGAACGGCCACGCAGCTGGTTGTCGATCCGGCGGGACTCGTGCCGCTCCGAACCGATCACGTACAGCCCGCCGAGCTCGACCACCTCGTCGTGCTCGTCCTCCACCTGCTGCTCGATCGCCTTCAGCGTCTCGGGCCAGGCCGCCTCGTACTCGTCGGCGTGCTCGACCGGGTCGAGTCCCTTGCCGCGCAGCACCTGGTCGGCCAGGAACTCGGGGTTGCCGCCGAGGATGATGTCGGTGCCACGACCGGCCATGTTGGTGGCCACGGTGACCGCGCCCTTGCGTCCGGCGAGCGCGACGATCGCGGCCTCACGGGCGTGGTTCTTCGCGTTCAGCACCTCGTGCTTGACCCCGGCCTGCTTGAGCAGCCGGCTCAGCACCTCGGACTTGGCGACGCTCGCGGTGCCCAGCAGGATCGGCTGGCCCGCCTGGTGCCGGGGCGCCACGTCCTCGACGATCGCCGCGAACTTCGCGTCCTCGGTGCGATAGATCAGGTCGGACTGGTCCTTGCGGATCATCGGCTTGTTGGTGTCGATGGGCAGGACGCCGAGCCCGTAGATCTTCTGGAACTCCGACTCCTCGGTCTTCGCCGTGCCCGTCATGCCGGCGAGCTTGGTGTACATCCGGAAGTAGTTCTGCAGGGTGATCGTGGCGAGCGTCTGGTACTCGTCCTTGATCTCGACGCCCTCTTTGGCCTCCAAGGCCTGGTGCAGGCCTTCGTTGTAGCGTCGACCGATCAGGGTGCGGCCGGTGTGCTCATCGACGATCAGCACCTCGCCGTCCATGATCACGTAGTCCTTGTCGCGCTTGAACAGCTCCTTGGCCTTGATCGCGTTGTTCAGGTAGGAGATCAGCGGGGTGTTGGCCGACTCGTAGAGATTCTCGATCCCCAACCGATCCTCGACCGCGGTGATACCGGCCTCCAGCACCGCGACGGTGCGCTTCTTCTCGTCCACCTCGTAGTGGACGTCGACCTGCAGGCCCTTCACGATCCGCGCGAACTCGGGGTACCAGGCCGAGTTGTCCTCAGCCGGGCCGGAGATGATCAGCGGCGTGCGGGCCTCGTCGACCAGGATCGAGTCGACCTCGTCGACGATGGCGTAATGGTGGCCACGCTGCACGCAGTCGTCGATGCTGAGCGCCATGTTGTCGCGCAGATAGTCGAAACCGAACTCATTGTTGGTGCCGTAGGTGATGTCGCAGCCGTAGGCCTCACGCCGCTGGGCCGGGGTCATGTCCGACAAGATCGCGCCGACCTTCAGCCCCAGGAAGTGGTGGATGCGGCCCATCTGCTCCGACTGATACTTGGCCAGGTAGTCGTTCACGGTGACCACATGGACGCCCTTGCCCTCCAGGGCGTTGAGGTAGGAGGCCAGGACCGCGACCAGGGTCTTGCCTTCACCGGTCTTCATCTCAGCGATGTTGCCCCAGTGTAGCGCGGCCGCGCCTTGCAGCTGGACGTCGAAGTGGCGCTTGCCCAGGACGCGCTTGCTGGCCTCACGGACGGTGGCGAAGGCCTCCGGCATCAGTGAGTCGAGGCTCTCACCGTCGGCCAGCCGCCGACGGAAGTCCTCGGTCTGGCCGCGAAGTTCCTCATCGGACATCTCAACGAAATCAGGCTCGATCTTGTTGACCGCCTCGGCAACGACCTTCAGCTTCTTCAGCTGCCGGCCTTCGCCGAAATGCAGCATCTTGTCCATCAGACTCACGTTGGAACCGTGCTTCCCTCGGGTTTTTTCTTGCGTTCCTGGTGCAGGGCGCACCGCCGACCATCCTAGTTGGTCAGAAGCGGTGGTCTGCGCTCACCGACGGCGCGCTCAATAGAGCACTGTGGCCAGTTCGCCGACCTGCTCGAAACCGACGCGCAGATAGCTGCGTACCGCCGGGGTATTGAAGTCGTTGACGTACAAACAGGCCTGGCCGTATTCGGCCAGGACGTACTCGGCCACCGCAGCCATCGCCGGCACCGAGGCACCGCGACCACGCCGGGACGGCTCCAGCCACACTCCCTGAATCTGGGCCACCGAGCCGCTGGCCGCACCGATGTCGGCTTTGAAGATGACCCGGCCGTCCTCGATGATTCCGAACGCCCGGCCCTCGCCGACCACCCACCGGCAGTAGCTGCGGTAGCTCGATTCTCGACCGGTCCCCGGGTCGACGCCCACTTCCTCGGTGTACATGGCCACCGATGCAGCGAAATAGGACTCGAAATCAGCCGCGGCGATCCGCTGCACCCGACGATCGGGCTCGATCAGCGGCGGACGGTCGATCACCATCAGCGGCTGACGACGCCGAACTTCGCGCACATCGCTGTAAGCCCGGCCCCAGCGCCGTCCCAGCGCCTCCCACAGCGGCAGGGCCAGCCAGGACGGTCCGACGATCGACTGGCAGGTGCGGCGGCGTCCGGCCGCTTCGACGAAAGCCGGAATGGCTTCCAGGTCGTCGGCCACCGGCACCAGGTTGGCGCCCAGATGCAGCAGCGCCGTCGGCGCCTCCGCCGGCGTGCCGTAGACCAGGCCGGGAGCGATCGGATTGAGCACCCCGGCATCGATCCGGGAGGAGACGAACACATTGGCGACCGGATCCCGCGCCAACACCTGACGCACCAGCGGGGTGTCGGCGTAAGTGAGGATCCGGGCGGGCACCGAACTACCCCACGATCACTTCTGCCGAACCGGCTTCCTGCTCCGGCATCTCGGCGGCGAGCTTGTTGGCTTCGGCGATCAGGGTCTCGACGATGGCCGACTCCGGCACCGTCGCCACCACCTCTCCGCGGACGAAGATCTGGCCCTTGCCGTTGCCCGAAGCCACACCCAGGTCGGCTTCGCGCGCCTCGCCGGGCCCGTTGACCACACACCCCATCACGGCGACCCGCAGCGGGACGGTCAGGCCTTCCAGCCCCTTGGTCACCTCTTCGGCCAGGGTGTAGACGTCCACCTGGGCCCGTCCACACGACGGGCAGGAGACGATCTCCAGCTTGCGGGGCCGCAGGTTGAGCGACTCCAAGATCTTGACGCCCACCTTCACTTCTTCGACCGGCGGAGCCGACAGCGACACCCGAATGGTGTCGCCGATGCCCTGGCTCAGCAGCGCACCGAAGGCCACCGACGACTTCACCGTGCCCTGGAAAGCCGGACCGGCCTCGGTCACGCCCAGGTGCAGCGGGTAGTCGCACGCCTGCGACAACAACTCGTAGGCGCGCACCATGACCACCGGGTCGTGGTGCTTCACCGAGATCTTGAAGTCACCGAAGCCGTGC
>CAZLJN010000058.1:0-10230 GCA_964559815.1 uncultured Propionibacteriaceae bacterium | reverse complement strand
CTGCTGTTCCCCGGCCCGACCAGGGACTACGAGGAAGCGGTCGAGGACTACTCCGAGTTGACCATCCTGCCCACCAAGGAGTTCCTGCACGGCTTGAAGCTGGGTGAAGAGGTGGAGGTGTCGCTGCAGCGAGGCAAGATCGTCTCGCTGAAGCTGTCGGCCATCGGTGACGCCGATGATCGCGGCATGCGTCAGGTAGTGGGTGCGGTCAGCGGCCAGTTGCGGGTGGTGAACGTCCGTGACGAGTCGGTGAAGTCGACCGAGGTCACCGCTGAGCGCGCCGACCCGTCGGTCCCCGGCCAGGTGCCGGCGCCGTTTGCCGGTGTAGTCACGCTGGTGGTCGAGCCCGGCCAGGAGGTGGCGGCCGGCGAGCAGGTGGCCACCATCGAGGCGATGAAGATGGAGGCTGCCATCACCACCCCGGTCGGCGGCGTGGTCAAGCGCTGTGCGATCGGCCACGCCCAGGCCGTCGAGGGTGGCGACCTGCTGGTGGAGATCGGCTGATTCGGCTAGCGCCTCGGCTGCTGACCAGGTCGGTTCAGCAGCCGAGGCGAGTGGAGTTCTCGATCCAGTTGGAGGAGCCTCGCCGCGGTGGGCGCCGCCAGTGGCGAGTTGGCCGGCAGTGCGTTCATCAACGCCTGCCACATCGCGTAGTCCTGTTCGCCCCACGACGCACGCGTCCAGGTGGCGATCAGGTCGCTGCGTCCGCTGGTCAGCACCGCGCGTCGTAGCGCGCCGTGCAGGGCCGTGCGCTCCTGGGTGATGCCGGGGGCTTCGGAGAATGGCAGCAGCGGTCCGCGGTAGCGGCGCAGCGCTGCGGCGAGGTCGCCGCTGGCCACATAGGCCTCGACCGCCTGCCAGTCCGCATGCACCTGGGCGTGTAGCCGGTAGGGCCGCGAGGTGAGCAACTCATCACCGAGTACGCGTCGCAGCCGGTTGAGCTCGGCACGCAGCGTGGACGGGCCCGGGTCGTCCGGGTAGAGCAGGGCGCTGATCTCGTCGCCGGTGAGCCCTTCCTCCCTGTTGGCCAGCAGGAAGACGATCTCGCTGTGCCGCGGACTCAGGCGCAGGCTCGTCGGTGGGTGGCCGGGGAGGTGTACTTCGAAGATCGCCGACGATCGACCCAGCACTTCGAGACCGACAATCAGTTGGTTGGGCATGCTGCGCGCGCTGGGACGTTGCCCGGACGCACCGGGCCGGGCCAGTTCGGCCTCCGCCAGCAGCGCGGTCGCCCGGACCAGCCCTGCGACCGCCGGGCAGACCAACCGGGCGCTGCCGGTGATGTCGAGGGCGCCGATGCGTTCGCCGGTGACCGGGTCGTGAATCGGGGTGGCCGCACAACTCCAGGCGTGCATCGAGCTGCGGTAGTGCTCTTCGCCGGTGATGACCACCGAGTTGTCGATGGCCAGCGCGAGCCCGGGCGCGTTCGTCCCGGCGGAGCGCTCGTCCCAGCTGGCGCCTTCCACGAAGCCGATCTGCTCGGCCTTGCGCCTCAGTTCGCGGGGGCCGCTGACCCACAGCAATTGGCCGTCGGCATCGCAGATGGCCATCAGCGCGCTGCTGTCCTGGACGGTTTGCCCGAGCAGGTCGTCGAGCAGCGGGATCACCCGCGCCAGTGGATGGTTGGATCGGAGATCGACGACCACGTCCTGGGGCAAAGTGACGGGAGCGTCGACTTGATTGGCAAGGACTCCAGCGGCCGCAGATCGCACCCACGATTCCGCGACCTGGGGCCTCACCCGCGGTTCCGGGCTCACACCTCCAGTAAAGACCTTCGCCGGAGGGTTGTCAGCCAAACGGCCTTGTCCGACGCGGTTGCAGCGTTGCTGCAACGTTGCGCCTCGTACAGTCGGCAGCGGAGTAGTTGATGGGCGAATGCCGGTCATCTACTACCAGGCCAAGGGTCGGAGCAGAGCGGTGGCGGCCGTCTCTGTCGGGGTACCCGATCAGCCGGGTGCATGTGGGGCTGGGGGTCGCGCTGGCGGGCGCAGGAACCCAGCCCCCAGGTACCAACCATGGCCCCACACTCTCGGCGTCCTCGCGTCGCCGATCGACCGGTGCCGAGCCTGCGCGATCCCCCCGTGGCCGGCTTGCTCACCATGCATCGAGGGGCCCGACTGTCCTGTATCGGACGGTCGGGCCCCTCGGCTGTGTGTGTCAGCTCAGTGTAGAGAACTCACTGCATCGGCGCCGGCGGCGGCGGAGGCGGCGGGTAGTAGCTTGCCGGTGCACCGACGGCCGGCGGCGGGGTGTAGGCGTCCTTGCCGAAGCCGAGGATCAGGAAGCCGATGAACGAGAAGAGAACCAGCAGGACGATCGACCAGCCGACGCTCTTTCCGAAACGCTCGCCGAGCTTGATCGCCACCCAGATGGCCACGACGACGTTCACGACCGGAATGAACATCAGCAGGAACAGCCACGGATTCAGACCAGCGATCTTGAACTCGGTGTAGGCGTTGTAGAACGGCACGATGGCTGCCCAGCCGGGCTCGCCCGCCTTGGTGAAGATCTTCCAGAGCGCGACGATCATGATGACCGCGAACACCAGCATGATCAGGTACATCGGCCCAAGGATCGCGGCGACGGCCGCCGGATCGTTGGTGCTGTACTCGTATTCCATTCTTTCCCCCTTTGGGTTTCCCGCACCCTTGCGGATGGCCAAATGCTAGCGGTGGCGCTGCGTCCGACTGCGACGAATGCGTGTCGTTCTGGTGAACTACCCCTGGGTAGTTCTCCCGCCGTGATCCTCGTCCGTGTGCCGGGCGACGGTGGGTTGCCGGGTGCTGCACAGTTGGGTACATGAATGATGCGACCTCCCCGCCGATGCAACCGGCCGCGCTGATCCTCGGCGGGCGGCGGTTCGACGCGAGCTCCCCGGCGGTCATGGGCATCATCAATCGCACCCCCGACTCGTTCTACGCGCCGGCCCGATTCGACCTCGACGCGGGCCTGGCCGCGATCGCCGCGATGGTGGCCGATGGCGTCGACATCGTGGACGTCGGCGGCGTCCGCGCAGGCCAGGAGGGCGGCGAGGTCGGTGTCGCCGAGGAGATCGAGCGGGTGCGTCCGTTTCTGCTGAGCGTGCGGGAGCGCTTCCCTGACCTGCTGATCAGCCTGGACACCTGGCGTGCGCCGGTGGCTCTGGCGTGCGCCGAGGCGGGCGTGGCCCTGATCAACGACACCTGGGCCGGTGCTGATCCCGAGTTGGTCGCGGTGGCCGCGGAGCTGGGAGCCGGCTATGTGGTCTCCCACACCGGGGGTCTGCCGCCACGTACCGATCCGGTGGCGATCAGCTATGGCGACGATCCCGACGCGGTCGTCCGCGATGTGCTCGACACCTTGGCTGGCGGAGCGGCGCGGGCGGTGGCGGCGGGCGTCCCGGCGATGCGGGTGCTGGTCGATCCCACGCTCGACTTCGGCAAGACCACCCGGCATTCGCTGCGGGTGCTGCGCGCCACCGCGGCGGTAGTGGGCCTCGGCTACCCGGTACTGCAGGCGCTCAGTCGCAAGGACTTCGTCGGCGAGACCCTCGACCTGCCCACCGACCAACGGCTGTACGGGACGCTGGCAGCCACCGCGGTGGCCGGCTGGCTGGGCACCACGGTCTTCCGCGCCCACGACGTGGCCGCGACCCGGCAGGTGATCGACATGGTCGCCTCCATCCGGGGCGATCGGCCGCCGGCGGTGGCGGTGCGGGGCGAGCCTGCGGCCGGTTGAGCCCGGTTGAAACCAGCGGCGCGGTGCCGGGCCTAGGCTGGAGGGCGTGGACCTCGAGGACATGCGCACCAGCTACGAGAAGTACGAACTCGACGAGGAGTCGGCCGGCAATCTGCCGCTGGCGCTGTTCGAGAAGTGGTTCAAGACCGCGCTCGATGCGAACGTGCCTGAGCCGAACGCGATGACCCTGGCCACCGTCGACGCCACCGGGCGTCCGTCCACCCGGATCGTGCTGGTGAAGAGCTTCGATGCCTCCGGCGTGGTGTTCTACACCAACTACCGCAGCCGCAAGGCCCGCGAGCTGGAGGCCAACCCGTACGCCGCCGTGCAGTTCCATTGGGTCGAGCTGGAGCGCGTCGTCCGGATCGAGGGACGGGTGGAGCGCACCTCGGCTGCCGAATCCGACGCCTACTTCGCCAAACGCCCGCTGGATTCGCGGATCGGGGCCTGGGCGTCGCCGCAGAGCGAGGTGATCGCCAATCGCGGGGTGCTGCTGGCCAATGCCGCTGCGGCGGCGGCGAAGTACGGCCTCAACCCGCCTCGTCCTGAGCATTGGGGTGGCTATCGGCTGGTCCCCGACGCCTGGGAATTCTGGGCCGGACGCAAGAGTCGGCTGCATGATCGGGTGCGCTTCCGGCTGGTCGACGGCAGCTGGCGCCGGGAGCGCTTGGCGCCGTAGCCGAGCGTCCGCGACGCAAGCGGCTTTCCCGTCGTATCAGCGGCGGGAATTCATCGCATGGGTAATGATTGTGCGCATGGGTGTCGGCACGCGCCCATCGCCGCTGTGGTCACCGTCGGCCACCGGGTGAATAGCGCCGGGAGCGACAAATGCGCTGGGTGTTTCGACTGGTCCTTGCTGTGGCTCTCGCGCTGGGTCTGGCGCCCGGCATCGCCGCCATTCCGGCGCAGGCGGCCTCGCCGAAGTTCACCGCGACGCCGGCGGTTCCGATCGCGGGCGAACAGTTCGTCGTCAGTGGCGCGGTGAAGACCAAGGTGATCCGCCAAGTGATTCTGCAGCGCAAGTCCGGATCATCGTGGAAGACGATGGTGAAGGCCAAGACCACCGCGTCCGGCGCGTTCAGGATCACCGCCTCGATCACCAAGACCACCACCGTGCGGGTCGTCGCCCCCAAGACCAAGATCAAGTCGAAGCGCTACTCCACAATCACCTTCGCCACCCGGACGCTGAAGGTCTCCGCCCAGTCGGCGACGATCTCGGCACCAGGGACCGCGACGGTCGGTACCGCGTTCAGCGCGGCCCTGGCGGCGAGCCCGGCCCGACCCGGACGTCCGGTGGAGCTGCAGGTGCTGGACGGCTCCACCTGGAAGACCGTGGCCACCGGCCAGGAATCCGCCAGCGGTCGCTCCCAGGTGAGCTACGCCCCGACCGCTGCAGGCGCCCGCTCCTACCGGACGTACGCGCCGGCCTGGCATGGGGCCGCAGCGGTGAACAGCACGGCCACGAACATCACCGCCTCAGTCGACCCGCTGGCGATCACCTCCACTGCCATTCCTGACCTCACTTACGGCGTGGCGTACGACTTCACCTTCGCCGCCAGGGGCGGCGTGGCGCCCTACACGTGGGCTCTGCACCCGGTGATGGGCCCGGAATCGTCCCGGGTCCGCCCGGCGACGCCCTCACTGTTCATTCCCGGCGTGACCTTCGACGCCGAGACTGGACGGCTGGCGGGCACCCTTGACTACCCCGGTGGCGGCCAGGTGCCGATCGACGTCACCGTCACCGACAGCATCGGCGCGACGGCGACCAAGCGGCTTTCCTGGACGATCATCGACAACGCCGACCCCGTGGCGATTACCACCGCGAGCTTGCCGGCGGCGACCATGAGCGAGTCCTACTCGGCCACTGTGGCGGCGACCGGTGGGCACACGCTCAACTGGTCGGCCGATGGGTTGCCTGCCGGGTTGTCGATCGACGCATTGAGCGGCGAGATCAGCGGAACGCCGACCGAAGCCGGAACCTTCGATGTGACCGTCGGGGTGTCGTCCGGCATGACCAACAGCGACAGCAAGCAGTTCACCCTGACGGTGGCACCTCCGGTGACTCCGCAGATTTTGACCAGCAGCCTGCCGTCCGGTCAGGAGGGGGTGGCCTACTCCACCACGCTGTCGTCCTTCGGTGGTTCGGGCGGCAACACGTGGAGCCTGACCGGATCGCTCCCGGACGGGTTGAGCTTGGACGCCGACACCGGCGCCATTTCGGGCACCCCGACCACCCCCGGTTCGGCGTCGTTCTCGATCACCGTCACCGACTCCGGCAGCCATCACAGCTCGGCGGACTTCTCGATCTCGATCGCCACGGCCGTCCAAGCCGTGAGCGCGGGGATGTATCACACCTGTGCGATCACCACTGCCGGCACCGTCCAATGCTGGGGCTGGAACGATCACGGCCAGCTCGGCCAGGCGATTCCCGACCCGGTGGTCGCGATGGCTCCGGCTGTGGTGCCGGGGCTGTCGAAAGTGGTGCAGATCGCCGGTGGTGCGAGCTTCACCTGCGCGCTGACCTCGGACAAGGTCGTGAAGTGCTGGGGCTACAACTCCGTGGGCCAGTTGGGCGATGGGACCAGAACCGATTCGGTCACGCCGGTCACCGTCAGCGGACTGAGCGATGTGACCAAGATCGTCGCCGGCCTGCACCATGCCTGTGCGCTGACCGACGCCGGCGCGGTGAAGTGCTGGGGCTACAACGAGTACGGGCAGTTGGGCAACGACACCACCGAGGCGTCCTCGACTCCGGTGCAGGTGAGCGGCCTGACCAGCGGGGTCACGGACCTCGCATCGTCGGAAAGCGTGGTCTGTGCCGTGACCGGTGCGGGTGCGGCGAAGTGTTGGGGCGCGAACTTCTGGGGCCAGCTCGGGATCGGCAGCAATGCCGTCACCGGGTACAGCACGCCGCAGCAGGTGACCGGCCTGACCTCCGGGGTGACCAAGATCACCGCCGGGTGGGCGCACGTGTGCGCGTTGAACACCTCGGGTGCTTTCACCTGCTGGGGCCATCAGGACGGCGGCCAGTTCGGTGACGACACCTCGGCAAATCGCTACACCCCGGGTGATTGGACGGGCTCGGGTTACGCCGAGATCCACGCCGGCTTCTACCAGACCTGTGCGTTGACCACCGGCGGCGCGGTGGACTGCTGGGGCAGCAACTGGCGTGGTGCCACTGGTCAGCCCTACGACTCCCAGAACAGCGTCGTGAGCACTCCGAAGCGGGTGCCGGGCCTGAGCAGTGGCGTGGTGTCGCTGACGACCGGTGAGAACCAGTCGTGTGCGGTGATCGGCTCGGCGGCGAAGTGCTGGGGCGACAACATGCGCGGCCAGGTCGGTGGCAGCGACGAGGTGCAGTACGGGCCGATTGGGGTGCCGGGGCTGAGCTGAGGCGTCGAGCGGGGAATCTTCCGGTGTAGTTGAAGGTTGCACTAAATATCCCTCGGAAGGAAGTGCACCATGACCTATCGCATCGGACTGATCATCGGCAGTCTGTCGTCCCACTCGATCAACCGCCGCCTCTCGCTGGCGCTGCGCAAACTGGCACCCGCAGAACTGGAGATCTTCGAGATCGGTATCGGCGACCTCCCGCTGTTCAACGCCGACCTCGAATCCGACCTGCCGGCCGCCGTGGTGGCGTTCAAGCACGGCATCGAGAGCGCCGACGGTCTGCTGATCGTCTCCCCGGAGTACAACCGCTCGATCCCCGGGCCGTTGAAGAACGCGCTCGACTGGGGCTCGCGTCCGTGGGGCAAGAACTCCTTCAAGCGCAAGCCGACCGCCGTGATCGGCGCCTCGCCCGGCGGCATCGGGACGGCCGTGATGCAGTCCACGCTGCGTCCGGTGCTGGCGTTCTTGGACGCTCCGCAGCTGACCGCACCTGAGGCCTACATCACCTTCTCCGCCGACGTGTACGGCGAAGACGGCACCGTGAGCAACGACTCGACCCGCGACTTCCTCGCGCACTACCTGGCGGAGTTCACCGCCTTCGTCACCCGCGTCCACGCCAACGCCCCTGGTCACATCGGCGAGTAGACGCCTCGGACGGCCGCGCCGGGTCAGATAGCGACACGGCGCGGCCACCAGGTGGGCGGGCATGAAACCATCCGATGGTGAATACGCCTGGTTTCCGACTGTCCGCACGCTTCGCCGACGTGAAGAGCTCGCCGGTACGTGACATTCAGGCGGTCATCGGACGCGACGACATCATCACCTTCGCCGGCGGCATCCCCGACGCCGACCTGTTCGAGGTCGACGACTTCGCGGCCGCGTTCGACTACGTCCTCACTCACCAGGCCCAGCGTGCGCTGCAGTACGCCAGCACGCCCGGCGAGCCGGAACTGCGCGAGCAGGTGGCGCTGCGCCTGGCCCGGCAGCTGCCCACCCATCCCGACCAGATCCAGGTGACCTCCGGCTCCCAGGAGGGGCTGTTCCTGGTCGGCATGGCCCTGCTCGACCCCGGCGACGTCGTCCTGGTCGAGCAGCCCACCTACCTGGCCGCCGTGCAGGCCTTCAGCCTGGCCGGAGCCCGATTGGTGTCGGTGCCGAGCGACGAGCACGGCATCCTGCCGGACGCGCTGGCCGCGGCGATCGCCGCCCACGATCCGAAGTTCGTCTACCTGGTGCCGAACTTCCAGAACCCCACCGGACGCACCATGCCGCTCCAGCGCCGCAAGCAGGTGGCCGAGCTGCTGGTACGCACCGGCACGCCGCTGCTGGAGGACGACCCCTACGGCGAGCTGCGCTTCGAGGGCGAACCGGTGCCGCCGCTGGCGTCACTGCCGGGCATGGCCGGCCAGACCGTGATCCAGAACTCGGCGTCGAAGACCATGGCCCCCGGGGTGCGGATCGGCTGGTTGCGGGCCGAGGGCGACATCCTGCGCGCACTGGAGATCGGCAAGCAGGCGGTCGGGCTGCAGACCGCGGTCACCGATCAGCTGGCGGTGGCCCGCTACCTGGCCACCTGCGACCTCGACGCGCACATCACCACGGTGGCGGCGGCCTACCGGGAACGCCGCGACGCCATGGTGGACGGACTACGGGCGATCCTGCCCAGCCAGGCCCGCGTCAATCGTCCCGAGGGTGGGATGTTCCTGTGGGCCGAACTGGGCGAAGGCGTCGACACCGCCGCCGTCCTGCCGCGGGCGCTGGCCGAAGGCGTGGCTTACGTGCCCGGCTGGCCGTTCTACGCCGCCGACCCCGACCACTCCACGATGCGGCTGTCGTACGTCACCAACACCCCCGCGGTGATCGCCACCGGCATCGAGCGGCTGGCGCGCGCCTTCGGCTGGTGAGCGCTACTCCGAATGGCGGCGGCGGATCCGCCGCACCACCAGCCAGATCACGAACGCGACGAAGGGCACGCTGATGCCCATGGCGATGGTGGGCTCGACCGGCCAGCCGGCGTCGCTCATCGCCTTGAACACATACCCCAGCAGGCTGACCACGTAGTAGCTGATGGCGGCCACCGACAGACCTTCAACGGTCTGCTGCATCCGCAACTGCATCGAGGAGCGCTTGTTCATCGATGCCAGCAGCTCGGAGTTCTGCTGCTCGATCTCGACGTCCACGCGGGTGCGCAGCAGGTTCGCGCTGCGCGCCAACTTCTTCGACAACTCGGCCTGGCGCTGCTCGATGGCGCGGCAGGTGCGCATCGCCGGCCCGCTGCGCCGGGTGAGGAAGCTGGTGATCGTGGAGTAGTTGCCCACGTTCTCCTCGCCGACCGCGCGCAGGCGCAGCGCCACGATGTCGTCATAGGCACGCGTGGCCGCGAACCGGTAGGACGAGGCCGCCACGTCCGCCTCCAGGTCGGAGGCCAGCTGGGTGAGCCGGATCAGAAAGGCGGTGTCGTCAGCGGTGCCCTCCGAGGCGGACATGGTCGCCGCGATCTCGGCCAACTCCCACTCGATTCGGGCGGTGTTGGGGGCCAGGCGGGTGGCTTCGGGCAGGCCGAGCAGGGCCAAGGTGCGGTAGGTCTCGATTTCGATGACCCGCTGGCAAGTGGCGCCGGCAGCGTTCTCGTCCAGGTCCTTGTTGACCACCAACCAGCGGATGAAGCCGGCCGGGTCGGTGCGGAAGTCCGAGGCGATGACCGCCGCACCGCGGCGCACCTTGGACGCCGCCAGTGCGGTCTTGTCGAAGGGCTCCTGGAAGTCGGTGCCGCGCGGAGCCAGACACAGGTCGACCGACACGATGTGCTGGCCCGGCTCGCCGATGTCGGGCAGCAGCCGGGCGATCTGCTCGGCCGGCGGGTCGAACGGCACCGCGCTGCCAGCCAGGGTGAAGTCGAAGGTGACGAACTCGCCGTGCTGCTCGTAGGTCATCTCCAGCGGCGTGCCGTCGGGGCCGACGAGGTGGACGCGATGGTGCTTGCTGGTCAGTCCGGGTGCAGGCTGGCCAGCGCGCTCGCAGAGCAGAGCCACCCGCGCGCGAGCCGCAGCGGCCTGCTCAGCGTTGGTCAGGAAGGCGAAACGCAGAAAGCGTGCCGGAGTGATGGCCGGGCGGAACGGA
>CAZLJN010000057.1:0-10232 GCA_964559815.1 uncultured Propionibacteriaceae bacterium | reverse complement strand
GCACATTGCAGCGGGGTGCGACCGGCAGGTGCACCCGCGCAGTCCGGGAACGAGCGTCCTCATCAAAGCAGGGATGCTCCGATGTCGACAGCTTGGCCGGGATGGTGGAGGTCATGGGGGACTCCGTTCACATGTAGGAATAGCCGACTTCGGACTCGTCCTGGCGGACCTGGATGAGGGTGTTGATGATGCGGTCGAACAGCTCCTGAGTGCCGCGATAACCCAGGTGGTGCAGCCGCTGCGCACCCACCCGGTCATGGATCGGCAAACCCACGCGCACCAGCGGAATGCCCAGCCGACGCGAGGTGGCATAGCCCTTCGAATGCCCGATCAGCAGGTCGGGGCGCAGCGTCGCTGCGGCCGACTCGATCTGCTCGAAGTCGGAGTCGTCGACCACCTCGATGTTGCGTCCGGGATTCACCGCGGCCAGCTCGGCGGCGAGCTTCCCGGACTGTCCGCCGGTCGCGGCCAGGACGACCCGAATGCCGATCTCGGACAGGAAGCTGACCACGCCCAACACCAGATCCTCATCGCCATAGACGATGGCGGTGCGATCAGCGGCGTACTTGTGGCCGTCGATGTAGGCGTCGACCAGGCGGCCGCGCTCGGCGTCCAGCCAGGCCGGCATCGGCTGGCCGGACAACTCGGCCAGGCGGTCGGTGAAGGTGTCGGTGAGGCGGATCCCGATCGGCATCGGCATCCGCAGGTGCTCCACCCCGAATTCCTTGTCCAGGACATCGCCGGCCAGCTCCACCCCGGTGGTCACCAGCCCGCCCAGAGTGATGGACGCCACCGCCCGACCTGAGGCGACCACCTCGGCATGTGAGGTGCCGCCGGCCGGCAGCTTCTCATAGCGGGCCATGGTGGCCCCGTCCAGCCGGACGGAGTAGTCGGGCAGCAGCGTGTGCGGCAGCTGGTAGCCGTCCAGGATCTCGTGCAGGTGTCGCAGATCGGCGGTGGAGACGATGCCGGGGAAGATGTTCACCGAGTCGGTCTCGGCGCCGTCGCTGGCATGGGCCTTCACCACGGCAGCGACCGCGGCGTGATAGCCGTCGGCGTGGGTGCCGGCGTAGGAAGGCGTGGAAGCGAAGACCAGATTCGGCACTCGCTGCCCGGTCTCGGCGGCCAGCCCGGTCTCGGGATGGGTGATCCGCGCGATCATGCCGGGTACGTCCTCGCCGATGGTTTCGGTCAGGCAGGTGGACGCCATGCCGATCATCTCCGGCTTGTAGACCCGGGACACATTGGTGACGCCGGTGCGCAGGTTCGCCTCGCCGCCGAAGACGGTGGCGGCCTCGCCGACCGAGGAGGACGCGATGTCCATCGGCTCGGCGAAATGGCTGATCAGGTAGCGGCGAATGTAGGTGGCGCAGCCTTGCGAACCGTGCAGGAACGGCACGGTGGCGTCGAATCCGACATAGGCCAGGCAGGCGCCCAGCGGCATGCACATCCGGCAGGCGTTGGTGGTCGACGTGGACTTCGTCGCGGTGGTCAGGGGCGCCTTGCTCTGATCGGCCAGGGCTTTCGGGTTGTGGGCCTGGGGAGCCTCGATGATCGACATGTCACACCTCCACGGGTCGGGGTTCGCTGTTCTGATGACGGGGTGCGAACTGCCACACCGGGCTGCACACCGAGGCGCGCACTTCGCGGGCGAAGTTGGCCATGCCGAGGAAGCCCTCCAGCGGCAGCTTGCGTTCGTGGTTGTGGTCGCAGAAGGCGACGCCGAGCTTGTAGGCCAGCGGACGTTCCTTCACCCCGCCGATGAACAGGTCGGCCTTGCCCTCGCTGAGGAAGGCCGACAGCTCGGCCGGGTTGGAGTCGTCCACGATCACCGTGCCCGGATCGCACAACTCGGTCAGGTATTCGTAGTCGTCGCGGGTGCCGGTTTGCGAGCCGGCCAGGACGGTGGTCATGCCCAGCAGTCGCAGCGCCTTCACCAGCGAGATCGCCTTGAAGGCGCCGCCGACGTAGATCGCGGCCCGCTTGCCCTCCAGATCGCGGCGGCATTCCTCGATCACCGGCAGGATCTCGGCGATCTCGGCCGAGACCAGCTCGCGGGTGCGCTGCAGCATCTCGGGGTCTTTGAAGTGCTCGGCGACCGCGTACAAGGCGCCGGCCATGTCGTCGATGCCGAAGTAGGAGACCTTCTTGAACGGGATGCCGTATTTCGCCTGCATCTGCATGGCCAGCCGGGTGGTTGATCCCGAGCACTGCACCAGGTTCAGCCCGGCGCCGTGGGCCTTGCGGATGTCGTCGACGCGTCCGTCGCCGGTGAGGTTGGCCACCACCTCGACGCCCATCTTCTTCAGGTACTCGGCGATGATCCAGATCTCGCCGGCCAGGTTGAAGTCGCCGAGCAGGTTCACCGTGTGCGGGCCGACGTCGGACGCGTCCGCGGTGCCGATCAGCGACATCAGCGCCTCGCAGGCGGCGTCGTAGCCCTGCTTCTTCGACCCCTGGAAGCCCTCGGACTGCACCGGCACCACCGGGATGCCGTACCGCTCAGAGACCTGTCGGCAGATCGCCGAGACGTCATCGCCGATCACGCCGACGATGCAGGTGGCGTAGACGAAAGCGGCCCTGGGCTGATGCCGTTCGATCAACTCGACCAGGCTGGCCTCGAGTTGCTGCTCGCCGCCGAACACGACATGGCGTTCGCGCAGGTCGGTGGAGAAGCTCAGTCGGTGCAGTTCCGGGCCACTGGACAACGCCCCGCGGATGTCCCAGGTGTAGACCGCACACCCGATCGGACCGTGCACCAGGTGCACCGCGTCCGCGATCGGGTAGAGGACCACCCGGGACCCGCAGAACGTGCAGGCCCGCTGACTGACCGACCCGGCCACCGACTGCTTCTCGCACTCGATGCCGGCTTCTCCCTCGCCGGTGCGAATGACCTGCCGTGCTCTGGCGGCGAGCAACTCGGTCATCTCAGAGCACCAACTCGAACTGGTGCTCGGGAGCGTCGCGATCACGACGGTCGAGCAGGGCGTCCAGCATCCGGCTGGCCAGCCGGATCGCACCGGCGTAGCCGACCGTCGGCATCAGCGAGTGGCCCACCCGGTCCAGGATCGGCCAGCCCACCCGGACGAACGGGATGTCCTGAGCGCGGGCGATGTGCTTGCCGTAGGTGTTGCCCAACAGCAGGTCGACCGGCTCGTTCTTGATCCACTGATGCAGGGTGAACAGGTCGCCCTCGCCCTTGATGTTGACCGCCTTGTTGCCCAGGATCCGGCTGGCTTCCTCTCCGAACCGCTTGCCCGGCGTGCCGGTGAGCACGTGCACCGGGATCATGCCCAGATCGCGGCAGAACTCGGTCAGCGCCAGGACGTGATCGGGATCACCGAAGATGGCCACCTTCTTGCCGTGGAAGTGCTGCTGGGTGTCGACGATCAGGTCGACCAGCTGGCCGCGCTCCCGCTCCAGGTCCTTGGTGATCTCGCCACCGCGGAACTTCAGCACCTTCAGGTAGCGGTCGGTCGCACCGATACCGATCGGCAGATCAAGGATCTCCCGCGGCACATAGGCCTTCTTCTCCACCTGGATCGCGGCGTCCCGCGACGCCCACCAGCCCAGGGCCATGGTGGCCACCCCACGCCCGAGGTTCTGCAGCTCGGTGACGGTGGTGCCACCTTCGGGATAGAAGATGTGCTTGCCGGTCTGCGGGGTGTCGACCACTCCGGAGGTGTCGGGGAACATCGTCACCTTCAGACCGGTGGCCTCGGCCAGCCGCCGCAGCTCACGCATGTCGGACGGATCGACGAAGCCGGGCACGATATTGATCTGATGCTTGTCGGTCGTCCGGCGGCGCGGGCTTTTGACCTCTGCGGCGAAGTAGGTGGCCATCGAGGTGCACATGTTGGCGAAGCCGACCACATGCGAGCCCACATAGCTGGGGGTGTTGGCGTGGATGACGTACTTGCCCTCAGGAATGATCTCCTGACGCTTGGCCTCGCCGACGATCTGCGGAATGTCGTCACCGATGGTCTCCGACAGGCAGGTGGTGTGCACCGCGACCACGTCGGGGGAGTAGGTGGTGAAGACCGTCTTCAGACCCTCCAGCAGGTTGGGCTGCCCGCCGAACACCGAGGCGCCCTCGGTGAAGGCGCTGGTGGCGGCCATCACCGGCTCCTTGAAGTGCCGGGTCAGGTGGCTGCGGTGGTAGGAGCAGCAGCCCTGCGAGCCGTGCGAGTACGGCAGGCAGCGATGGATGCCGAGAGCGGCGTACATCGCCCCGATGGGCTGGCAGGTCTTGGCCGGGTTGATCCGCAGCGCGCTGCGCTCGGCGACCTCAGTGGGAGTGTGATTGAGCATGGTGGTTGTCCTCTCAGGCCGGCTTCTTGGCCGCCCACGGCGGGGTGATGAGTCGCCAGACCTCCGCATTCACCATGCGGTCGATCTCGATGTAGAAGTTGATCGCGCCCTTGAACCCGGCGTACGGGCCGCCGTAGTCGTAGTTGTGCAACTGCTTGCAGGGCACGCCCATCTTTTCGATGACGTACTTGTCCTTGATGCCCGAGCAGACCACGGCCGGCTTGTAGACCTTGATCAGGTGCTCCAACTCGGCGTGGGAGATGTCGTCGACCACGATCGAGCCCTTGGCCATCTCCGGCATCATGCCGTCGTAGTTGTGCATCTTCAGCCCGCCCGCTTCGAGAGCAGCCAGCTCCTCTTCGGTCTTGCGCGGGGCGAACCGCTCCGGGTCGGGAGTGATGGTCAGTTCCTCGATGTTGCGGGAGTCGGCGTCGATGGTGATCGAGTCCAGCACCCGGCTGCCTTCGTAGTCGTCGCGGTGAGCGAACTCATAGCCGGCCGAGACCGTCGGCATCCCGATGTCGGAGAACAGGGCCTGATAGTGGTGAGCTCGGGAGCCACCCACGTACATCATCACTGAGCGTCCATTGGTGCGGGTGCGCACGTCGGTGCGTACCGGCTCCAGTTCGCCCATCTCCTGGGCGATCACCACCTCGATCCGAGCGATCAGATCCTCGTCACCGAAGTAGCGTCCGATCTTGCGCAGGCTCTTGGCGGTCGAGTCGGCACCGATGAAGTTCACCTTCAGCCACGGAATGCCGAACTTCGACTCCATCATCTCGGCCATGTAGTTGATCGAGCGATGGCACTGGATCAGGTTGAGGTTGGCGTCGGCCGACCGCGCGATCTCGGAGTACTGGACGTTGCCGCTGAAGGTCGAGATCAGCTGGATGCCGCAGCGGGCCAGGATGCGCTCGATCTCAAAGGCGTCGCCACCGATGTTGTACTCACCCAGCATGTTGACCCGGAACGGATTGGTCTTCATCGAGGCGGGCAGCTCTTCGGTGCCCACCACATTGGCGAACAGACCGTTGTTGGCGATGTGGTGGCCGGCCGACTGGCTGACCCCCTTGTAGCCCTCGCAGGAGAAGCCGAAGATGTTGATCCCCAGCTCGGCCTTCATCTCCCGGGAGACGGCGTGGACGTCGTCACCGATCAGGCCGACCGGGCAGGTGGAGAACACCGCGATCGCCTTGGGGTGGAAGATCTCGTAGGCCTCCCGGATCGCCTGCGCCAGCTTCTTCTCGCCACCGAAGATGATCTCGTTCTCGGTCATGTCGGTGGTGAAGGCGTAGTTCAGGAAGTTCTGGGCATCGTCGGGCACATCGGCCTGATTGCGCCGGGTCATCCAGGCGTAGTACGAGCAGCCCACCGGGCCGTGCACGATCTGCAGCACGTCGGTGATCGGGCCGAGCACCACGCCCTTGCAGCCGGCGTAGCAGCACCCGCGCTGGGTGATGATGCCGGGGGCGGTCCGGACGTTCGCCTCGATCTTGGGGATCTCGTGCGGGTCGTTCACCTTGATGTGCCGGGATCGCTTGCGCTGCACCCGGGGCGGGTAGAACGACACCAGGTCTCGGACCAGGCCGTCGGGATCTGGAGATCCCGACGGCATGGCGAGCCCGGCATCGGGGCGAGACAGATCCAGGGCGGAAATGGCCTCGATGTCGACTGCCGCGAGTGCCTTTGCCGGCAGTTCGGGCACGGCTTCTGGGGTCTTCATGGCTGCTCCTCAGTCGGTTTCCGGCTCAGGCGACTTCGAGCATGCCGTGCTCAAGCAGGAGCGACTCCAAGGTGTCGGTCTCCATCGGCTTGGGGATCACGAACATGTCGTTCTCCTCAATGGCCTTGGCCAGAGCGCGGTACTCGTCGGCCTGATTGCAGGTCGGGTTCCACTCGATGACGGTCTTCTTGTTGATCTCGGCGCGCTGCACGTCGTTGTCCCGGGGGACGAAGTGGATCATCTTGGTGCCGAGCTCGCGGGCGAAGTGGTCGATCAGTTCGTACTCTTTGTCGACGTTGCGGCTGTTGCAGATGATGCCGCCGAGGCGCACCGTGCCGGTGGTGGCGAACTTCTTGATGCCCTTGCAGATGTTGTTGGCGGCGTACATCGCCATCATCTCGCCGGACGCCACGATGTAGATCTCCTCGGCCTTGCCCTCGCGGATCGGCATGGCGAAGCCGCCACACACCACGTCACCGAGGACGTCGTAGAAGACGTAGTCGAGGGACTCCTCGTAGGCGCCCAGGCGCTCCAGCAGGTTGATCGAGGTGATGATGCCGCGGCCGGCGCAGCCGACGCCCGGCTCGGGACCGCCGGACTCCACGCACTTGGACTTGCTGAAGCCGTCGGCCAGCACGTCCTCAAGTTCGACGTCCTCGCCTTCGACCCGCAGGGTGTCCAGGACGGACCGCTGGGCCAGGCCGCCGAGCAGCAGCCGGGTGGAGTCGGCCTTGGGATCGCAGCCGACGACCATCACCTGGTTGCCCATCTCGGCGAGGGCCGCGACCGTGTTCTGAGTAGTGGTGGACTTGCCGATGCCACCTTTGCCGTAGATAGCTACCTTGCGCATGAGTTGGAACCTTCCCCGCTGTAGTGGGTGCTGCTGTCTGTGCTGACCAGGGGATCCGACGGTCGCGGTCACCGTTTATGAAGAAACGGTGGACCATCGGCGGGGCGGGCCTGCCGATTGGTTGCCGGGGCACCCTCGCCTTGTGATGGATAAATCCCAGCATGGGGAAGTTACGAATGAGTAACCCAGAAACCGTTGCGTGTTACAGCTTTTCGACTCCTTTTTCAGAACGCATTTGTTCACAAATGAAAGTGATTCGGTACAGGCATGCATCGCGTGCGCGGGCGGGCGCGCCCCTACGCGCGGGCGCCCGCGAGGCGCATTTCACTAGGGGTCTGGGGCGCGTGTATTAAATCGGTCCATAAACCGCAAATACGGCGGCAGGGTGGTGGCGGGTCCGCAAATGCGGAACGGGGGCGCAAGGCGTGCGTCGGCCATGTTTCAATCCCGTTGCGCGTCTGGGACACCCCTTTTGGGCCGCGGATGCGGTCCCTACGCTGCGGCCATGGCGAAACTGCGAATCCGTGATGCGGCCGTCTTCCTCGGCGTCAGTGACGACACTGTGCGCCGTTGGGTGGACGCCGGTCTCATTGCCCACGAAGTGGACGAGAGCCGGCGCAAGGTCATTGACGGACGTGCGCTGGCCGAGTTCGCGCAGAACGTGGCCAACCCGATGCCCGACCCCTCCGACGTGGTGCGCTCGGCGCGCAACCGCTTCGTCGGACTGGTCACTCGGGTGGTTTCCGACCAGGTGATGTCCCAAGTGGAGCTGCAGTGTGGCCCGTTCCGCGTCGTGTCCCTGATGAGTACAGAGGCCGTCGGCGAACTCGGGCTGGAGCCCGGCGTGGTCGCGGTCGCGGTGGTGAAGGCCACCAACGTGATTGTCGAAACCCCACACCCATCCTGAAAGGAAGCAGATGTCCACCAAGGCCACCGGTCGGATCGTGAGTGTTCTGGCGGCACTGGGCCTCGCCCTGTCCGCCTGCAGCGCCCCTGTGTCCACCCCTACTCTGACGGTCTTCGCCGCCGCGTCGATGAAGTCCACCTTCACCACCTTGGGCCAGAAGTTTGAAGCGACCCATCCCGGAGTGAAGGTGACGTTCAACTTCGCCGGCGCCCAGACCCTGAGCGACCAGATCATCCAGGGCGCGACCGCGGACGTCTTCACCTCGGCCAACGAAGCCAACATGAAGCCGATCACCGATGCCGGCCTGAACGCCGGCGAGGTGAAGATCTACGCCAGCAACCAGCTCGAGATCGCGGTGCCGCCGGCCAACCCAGCCAAGATTCACAGCTTCGCCGACCTCGGCGCCAAGGACGTGAAGCTGGTGATCTGTGCGGTGGCCGTCCCGTGCGGATCGGCGACCCAGAAGCTGGTGGCGGCCACCGGAGTCACCCTGCATCCGGTCAGTGAGGAGCAGGCCGTCACCGATGTGCTGGCCAAGGTGGTGGCCGGTGAGGCCGATGCTGGACTGGTCTACCGCACCGACGTGATCGCCGCCGGCCAGAAGGTGCTCGGCGTGCCGTTCCCGGAGTCGACCAAGGCGATCAACCGCAACACCATCGTGACCCTGAAGAAGGCCCCGCAATCAGCGCTGGCGCAGCAGTTCGTCGATCTGGTGCTGAGCGCTGAGGGGCAGAAGGTGCTGGCCGATGCCGGCTTCGGGACGGCTGGCTGAGCGCCCATGACCACCTCGCTCACGCGATCCGACACCCTTGCGCTTCCCCGGCGGCTCAGTCCGCCGGGGAAGGCGGCCTATGCGGCAGTGCCGTGGTGGGTGGCCGTTCCGGCGGCGGCTGGGGCGCTGCTGGTGCTGGTGCCGCTGATCGCGATGGGTGTCCGCGTCGACTGGAGTCGGTTCGTTGGGTTGATCACTTCTGCCTCCTCGCTGGCCGCATTGGGATTGAGCCTGCAGACCTCGCTGACCTCCACCCTGGTGTGCCTGGTGTTGGGGGTGCCGCTGGCCCTGGTGCTGGCCCGCACCGAGTTCCGCGGTCAGCGGCTGCTGCGCTCACTGGTGCTGCTGCCGCTGGTCCTGCCCCCGGTGGTGGGCGGCATCGCGCTGCTCTACACCTTCGGACGCCAGGGCCTGCTGGGCGCCAGCCTGGACGTGCTCGGCATCCACGTCGCGTTCTCCACAGCTGCGGTTGTGCTCGCCCAGACCTTCGTGGCGCTGCCGTTCCTGGTGGTCTCCTTGGAAGGCACGCTGCGCACCTTCGGTCAGCGGTACGAGGCGGTCGCGGCGACCTTGGGCGCGCGCCCGTCCATCGTGCTGATGCGGGTGACGCTGCCCCTGGTGTTGCCGGGGCTGGTCTCGGCGGCGGTGTTGTCGTTCGCCCGGGCGTTGGGGGAGTTCGGGGCGACCATCACCTTCGCCGGCAGCCTGCAAGGAGTGACCCGCACTCTGCCGCTGGAGATCTACCTGCAACGCATCGACGACCCCGATGCGGCGATCGCGCTGTCCCTGGTGCTGGTGGTGGTGGCGATCGTGGCCACGGTGATCACCAGCCGGATCTCCGAGCGGGGGCAGCGGTGAGCCTGAGTCTGCAGGCCGAGGTGGCCGAGCGTGGCTTCGCAGTCGACGTCGAGATCGCCGACGGCGAGCGGGTCGCGGTGCTGGGTCACAACGGAGCCGGAAAGTCGACCCTGCTCGGCCTGCTGGCCGGCCTGGTGCGTCCGGATCGAGGCCGGGCCGTCTTGGACGGGCAGGAGCTGTTCGACCTCGATGGAGGCCGAGGCTCGTGGACGGCGCCCCACGCCCGTGGCATCGCGTTGCTGGCCCAGGATGCGCTGCTCTTCCCGCACCTGAGCGTGCGCGACAACGTCGCTTTCGGCCCGCGCAGCGCCGGGCTGGGCGCGGCGGCCGCAGCCGCCCGGGCGATGGATTGGCTGGAGGAGGTGGGGATGGCTGAGGTGGCCGACCGTCGGCCGTCCCAGCTGTCCGGCGGGCAGGCTCAGCGGGTGGCGATCGCCCGAGCACTGGCCGCAGAGCCGCGGATGCTGCTGCTGGATGAGCCGATGGCCGCCCTCGATGTGGCCATGGCGCCGCTGCTGCGACGGTTGTTGTCGCGGGTCCTGGTGGGGCGGACCACGATCCTGGTCACCCACGATCTGCTGGACGCCCTGTTGCTGTCGGATCGGATCATCGTGATGGACGGCGGCAGGGTGGCGGAGGCCGGCCCGACCGAGGAGGTGCTGCGGCATCCGCGGACCCGCTTCACCGCCCGGATCGCCGGGGTGAATCTGGTGCGAGGCAGCTACCACAATGGCTCGGTCGTGGATGCCCGCGGCCTGAGCGTGCAGGGCGCCGTCCGAGAGGGTGAATCGCTCGCCGACGGTGCCCCGGC
>CAZLJN010000056.1:0-10406 GCA_964559815.1 uncultured Propionibacteriaceae bacterium | reverse complement strand
GCGTAGGTCTCGGTGACCACCTCAGCCACCGCAGCGCGACCGAAGTCGGCGAAAGCGGCGGGGGCATCGGCGCGCAACTGGTCTGCGTCCAGTTCGTAGAGCCGCTCGACGTAGTGGTTGCGGGTGTCGGCGAAGTCCCAGTCGGTGCCCGGATCCTGCGGCACGCCCGCGTCGAGGTCGAGGCTGTCGTCGTCGCTGAGGTTGGCGAAGGCGAGGCATTCGGTGGCGAAGCCGACGTTCGCGCGCCGCGCGTCCTCCAGCGGACGCTGGTAGGCGCCCACGCCGTAGTAGTGGCCGACCCCGGCGTCCGGGCTGAACGGCAGTGGGCCGCCCGCGGGTGATCCGGGCACGTAGCCGACATCGGGCCGACGCTCGGCGACCAGCGCGGGCAGGGTGTCGGTGGCCAGCGCGGAGTACCACCGCGCAGCCGGCAGGCCGAGCATCGACGCCTGCTGGGCGATCTCGCTGCCGGCGCAGCAGGCTGCCAGCGACGGGTTGCCCTGCCGGGCGTCGAGGAACTGGCTCACCTCGGCCTCCACCAAGGTGAGCCAGGCGGCATCGCTGGCGGGGTAGTCGAAGTTGGCGAACATGAAGTCGGCGAAGACCAGCAGGCCCAGTTCGTCGCACAACTCGAAGAAGGCCGGGCTTTCGTAGGTGGCGATGCCGGGAACGCGCACCAGGTTGGCCCCGGCGTCGGCCAACTGCTGCAGCAGCGGGGCGTAGGTCGCGCGGTCACCGGAAAGGCCGAGCAGGTCGGCGTTGGTCCAGACCGCTCCCCGGCAGAAGATCGGCTCGCCGTTCACGGCGATGCCGAACTCGTCGCCGGTGGTGACGTCGAGGTGCCGGAAGCCGGTGCGGGTGAGCAGGTGGACGGCCTGGTCGTCGCCGACCTCCACCTCGTAGAGGGTGGGCGAGCCGTGGGTCGCCGGCCACCACGGGCTGACCTGCGGAATCACCAGGGTGGCGATGCTGCGTTCGCCGTCGGCGACGAAGTCGGTGCTGAGGCCGGCGCAGCGCAGTTGCAGGCCCGCCGGGACGCCCCGGGCGGAGACGGCGAGCAGGCCGTGACCGTCCTCGGTGAGGTCGGCGGCGATCCGGACGTCGTCGAGACTGACTCGTCCCGGACGGATCAGCGTGATCGGCCGATAGGGGCCGACCGCCTGAATCGTCGGCGCCCAGCCCGGCATGTGGCCGAGCAAGGTGGTGCGCACCAGGCGCAGGCCTTGGTCGTCCAGCAGTCGCGGGCGCCACAGTGCACGCGGGCCCTTGGCGGCCAGCGCCTCGGTGAGTGAGCGGAAGCAGATGGCCAGCTCGTCGTCGCCGGACAACTCCACGGCGAGGTCGAGGCCGACGTACATCGATTCGCTGCGGCCGATCAGCTCTCCGTTGAGGAAGATATCGGCCACGGTGGCCAGGCCCTCCAGCCGCAACACCGCCGGGCCGGCCGGTTCACTCAGCCGGCAGCGGTACCACCAATCTCGGTGCTGCAGCGGGACGGGCGCGGCCGGGTCGAACAGGCCGGCCTGGGTGAGGGCGGCGGCCACCGTCCCTGGGACGGACGCCGGCACCTCGCCGGCCTCGGTCTCCAGTCGCCAGCCGGTGCTGAGTTCGGTGACGTCGGCATCGAGGTGGCGCAGCATCAGCCGACCTTGCTGCTCAGACCGGTCATGATCGCGTCCCAGGCGGCGACCGACGGCTCCAAGGCGGTGGCAAGGGCATCGAATCGGCGCCGGGCGACCGCGCGGGCCAGCGTGAATTGGGTGGTCTTGGCGTTGTCGCAGATGGTCTTGGCGGCCTCGGCCTCGGCGGCGAACTCGGCCGCGTCCAGCCAGTTCAGGTGGGCCGACAGTAGCTCGAAGTTGGCGCCGAACTGGCGCACCGTGTTGAACGCATACAAGTGGAAGAAGTCCAGGCCGCGTTCGGCGACCTCAGCCACCAGGGCAGGGAAGGCTTCGTGGAAGGTCGCCAGCGGGTTGACGACCGGACGCCGGGCCAGGTGCTGGGCCAGCAGCGTGCGGGCGACGGCGCGCTGATCGTCCTCGCTCGGCAGCGACGACGGCAGCTTGGCGAACTCGGTGTAGGGGATCCAGCGCAGCCCCGGCTCGGTGGCGTGCTGGAAGACGCCTGCATAGTCGGCCCCGCTGAGGGCGAAATAGCCGTCGTTGTGGAAGTACTCCATGGTCTGGGCGGCCGGATCGAGCCGGTTGATGCCCACCGTGGTCTTGCCGTGCTCGATGCCGTAGGTGACCCCGGCGGTGTCGGGCAGATAGAAGCTGTCCATCTCGACCAGACACAGCCGTCCACGCTGGAGCTGGGTGGTCACATGGGCTTCGACGGTGTCGTAGAGGGCGAGTTCGGTGCAGACCACCCCGTACAGGCGTTCGAGGTCTTCCAGGGGCACCTTGAAGAAGGTGAACTGGTCGCCTTCGAAGTCCTGGGTGAGCGTGAAACCGAGCATCGCCTCGGGGGCGACCCCCAGGCTGGCCAGGGCTTCGATCCACAGATCGACGTAGCAGTTGGTCTGTGGCCAGGCCCGGTCGGGAGCGTGTAACCGGTGTGGGAGGTAGCCGCTTGATTGCACCTGCGGAAACACCGCTGCCCCCGGATCGATCATGCGGCTGAGGTTAGCATCGCCTGCCGAACCGGGACTCGGCGGCCGAGACGATTTCAGCCGTGGATTCGCACGGGTGTGCATTCCGGGCATTGATTGGAAATCCACAGCCGAAAACGTCTCAGGTGCTCTGGCTGTGGACGGTGACGCATTGCCGCCGCCTCTCCCCACAGTGATGTGCATGAACAAGAAGGTCGCCTATCTCCTTGCCCGCGATGGGATCGTGCGGGTCGCCGACCATCCCGATCTCAGGTCGACGCTCACGCGGCTGCGGCAGGCTGGGTGCCTGGAGTCCCCGTTGCCGGGGGTCTTTATTGCGCCAGGTGATGACTACCTCACCTGGCTGCGGGCCGTGACCGCATGGGTCGGGCCGGACGGAGTCCTGCACGCTCAATCGGCGGCATCTTTGTGGCTCCCCGAGGTGGCCGCCCCCACGGCGTATGTGGCCCACCCTCGCCTCCTTTCACGGAAGCGAGTGGTCGTGTGTCGCCGACGGGTGTCGCAGGAGTTCGTGGAGGTTACTCAGGGGGTGCGTCATGTCAGTGCTGCCTATGCCGCGGCCGAGCTGGCGGGCACCGACGACGGACGTGCGGTCTGCGAGGCCCTGAGGCAAGGGCGCGCAGACCGAGAGTCGCTGTACGACGCGCTCGCGGCCCTGAAAGGCACCCGTGATCAACCTTCTCGCGCTGCGGTCGTTGCGGAGGCCGCCGCCAACCCCTGGTCGTACGCCGAACTCCGGCTCCAGCGAATTCTGCGCCAGGAGGGGATCATCGATTGGGTGGCGAACCATCCTCTGCGGCTGGGCTCGGAGCTGGTCATCCCCGACATTCGGTTTCGTCGTCGGCGGCTGGTGATCGAATTCGATGGTCGTCAGGTGCATGACAACAGGGCGCGATTCCTGGCTGATCGCGAGCGGCTCAACTTGTTGGAGGCCTTCGGCTATCACGTGCTGAGGTTCGGTTGGGAGCACCTCGACCGTCCCGATTACGTGGTGGGCGCGGTCCGTTCGGCGTTGCGGCGAGCGTCCGACGCCTGACGTGGGAGGATTTCACCTGTCGATGCCGTAGGGCTGGCTACGCTCGTCACTCACGCTCGTCTGGCGCTGGATTCGTCCCATCGCGACCAGGAGTGGCGACCTCGTGGAGGCTGGTTTTGACCCCCCACAACCGGCGCGGTAATCTTAGGCGCTGTTGCGCAGTGGTCTGGCTTAGGCCGACCCCGCACTCCACCTGACCACAACTTACGGAAGCAGGACGAAGACCCGTGTCTACGTACAGCCCCAAGCCTGGCGAAATCACCAGGGCCTGGCTCGTGATCGATGCCACCGACGTCGTTCTCGGGCGGTTGGCCGTCACCGCGGCCACCCTGCTGCGCGGCAAGCACAAGGCGCAGTATGCGCCCCACGTCGACACCGGCGACTTCGTCGTTGTGATCAACGCCTCCAAGATCGCCCTCACCGGCTCCAAGGCCACCGACAAGATGGCCATCCGGCACTCCGGTCGCCCCGGCGGCTTGAAGTCGGTGCCCTACGGTGAGCTGCTCGCCAAGGATCCGCGCAAGGCTGTCGAGCGCGCGGTCTGGGGCATGCTGCCCAAGAACAAGCTGGCTCGTCAGCAGCTGAAGAAGCTCAAGGTCTATGCCGGCCCGGAGCATCCGCACACTGCGCAGAAGCCGCAGGAATACCAGATCACCCAGATCGCCCAGTGACGCAAGGAATCACCGTGACCGAGACCGTCGAACAGACCGTGGACACCGAGGTCGTCCCCTTCACCGAGGGCGATCGCGAAATCGCCTACCGCGCGGAGGCTGAGTCCAGCACCTCGCAGCCGGGCGTCCGTCCGGCGATGATCGCCGCCGCCGGGGCCACTGGCCGCCGCAAGGAGGCCATCGCCCGCGTCCGGATCGTTCCGGGCACCGGCAAGTTCACGATCAACGGTCGCGAGCTTGAGGACTACTTCCCGAACAAGCTGCACCAGCAGACCGTCAACGAGCCCTTCGTCACCGCTGGTGTCCAGGGCGCCTACGACGTGATCGCCACCATCATCGGCGGCGGCGTGACCGGCCAGGCCGGCGCGCTGCGACTCGGCATCGCCCGCTCGCTGAACGCGGTCGACGCCGAGGCCAGCCGTCCGTCCCTGAAGAAGGCCGGCCTGCTGACCCGTGACGCGCGGATCAAGGAACGCAAGAAGGCCGGTCTGAAGAAGGCCCGTAAGGCTCCGCAGTACAGCAAGCGCTGACCGGCGGTACCGAATGGCACGCCTATTCGGAACCGATGGTGTTCGTGGGGTCGCGAACTCGGACCTGACTGCAGAGATCGCTCTGGAGTTGTCGATCGCGGCCGCCCACGTCCTGGGCGAAGCCGGTGCTTTCAGTGCCGATCGACGCCCGGTGGCGCTGGTCGGACGCGATACCCGCGCCAGTGGCGAGTTCCTCGAAGCTGCAGTGGTGGCCGGTCTGGCCTCTGCCGGGGTGGACGTGGTGCGCCTGGGCGTGATTCCTACGCCCGGTGTGGCGTTCTTGGTGGGCAATCTGGAAGCCGATCTCGGCGTGATGCTGTCTGCCAGCCACAACCCGATGCCCGACAACGGCATCAAGTTCTTTGCGCGCGGCGGAGTCAAGCTCGACGACGCCATTGAGGACGCCATCGAGGAGCAGCTCGGCACCCCCTGGGAGCGTCCGATCGGTGCCGAGGTGGGTCGGGTCAGCGATGATCGCGGCGCGGTCGAAGGCTACGTCGCTCACCTGGTCTCCAGCTTGGGGGCCGACTCCAGCCTTGAGGGGCTGAAGGTGGTCATCGACTGCGCCAACGGTGCAGCGTCCTTGACGGCCTTGGCGGCTTTTGATGCCCAAGGCGCGCAGGTGATTCCGCTACACGCCCAGCCCAATGGGCTCAACATCAACGACAACTGCGGCTCGACGCATCTGGCGTCCCTGCAGGCGGCGGTGGTGGCTGAGGGCGCCGATCTGGGCATCGCGCTGGACGGCGACGCTGATCGCTGCCTGGCCGTCGATGCGTCCGGCGACCTCGTCGATGGCGACCAGATTCTGGCGATCCTGGCGCTGGCGATGCGGGAAGCCAAAACCCTGCATTCCGACACCGTGGTGGCCACGGTGATGAGCAACCTCGGCTTCATGAACGCGATGCGGGCCGAAGGCATCTACGTCGACCAGACCAAGGTGGGCGACCGCTACGTGCTGGAGGCGATGAACGCCAACGGCTTCACCCTGGGTGGTGAGCAGTCCGGCCACGTGATCATGAGCGAGTTCGCCACCACCGGCGACGGAGTGCTGACCGCTCTGCACCTGGCCGCACGGATGATGCGCACCGGCAAGCCGCTGAGCGAGCTTGCCGCGGTGATGACCCGCCTGCCGCAGGTGATGATCAACGTTCCCGGCGTGAACAAGACCCGCGCTGGCATCGACCCGGTGGTCGCCCAGGCCGTCTCGGCCGCCGCCCGCGAGCTCGGCGACACCGGACGGGTGCTGCTGCGGCCCTCAGGCACCGAACCGTTGGTGCGGGTGATGGTCGAAGCCGAGACCGCCGAGAAGGCCCGCGAAGTGGCCCAACGCCTGGCCAACGTGGTGCGCGAGGAACTCGCCCTCGTCCCCGCCGCTCGCTGAAGCCGTCGAGGCTCAGTCGAGGCGGCGGCCCAGCACCTGCACGTACTGAGGCACGTAGCCCAGGTGGGTGTAGAAGTCGATGACCTTGGAGTTCTCCGAGCGCACCATGAACTGGATCTTCGCCGCGCCCTGGCCATGCAGCCAGGTTTCGGCACCGGCCATCAGTTGCCGACCGATGCCCTTGCCCTGGTAGGCCGGTTTCACGGCCAGGTAGTAGGCCCAGCCCCGGTGGCCGTCGTAGCCGACCATCACGGTGCCGACCAGATGACCGTCCTGGCGCAGGCCGAGCACGGCCGAACTCGGACCGTTGATCGCCTTCATGAAGTCGGCGCGGGCGTCGTTCCACGGTCGAGTGAGGTCGCACTCCTCCCACAGGAGGGTGGCCAGGCGTGCGTCAGTGGCGGTGAGTTTCTCAATCACAATTTCCCCTCGAGGCAAAGCCCCATCCCCCTGGGGCCTGACTCGGGGGCAGGATATCGCCCCTAGTGGTCCCAGCGGGAGGGGGTAGCCCCGAACGATTCGCTCCGCGGCCTCACACCCGGCGGATGCGGACCCAGCTCACCTGGTGATTCGGGCCCTTGCGCAGAATCGCGGTGGCCCGTCCCCGAGTGGGGCGGATGTTGAGGTCGAGGTTGGGTCCGTTCACCTCGTCCCAGAAGCCCTGGGCGACGACGCGGGCCTCGTCCTCGCTGAGCGTGGTGAACTGCACCAGATAGGACGTGGGGTCGTGGAACGCCGCTTCGCGTAGCGTCATGAAGCGCTCCAGATACCACTGCCGAACGTCGGTGTCGTCGGCGTCGACATACACGGAGAAGTCGAAGAAGTCGCTGACTGCCAGCCCGGTGGTGCCGTCGGCGCGACGTGGTGCCGGCTGCAGGACGTTGAGGCCCTCGATGATCAGAATGTCAGGCTGATTCACCGTGATCGTCTCGCCCTCGACGATGTCGTAGACGTGATGGGAGTAGACCGGCGCACTCACCTGCGGAGCGCCCGACTTCACGTCCATCACGAACTGCACCAGCCGTTTGCGGTCGTAGGACTCCGGGTAGCCCTTGCGATCGAGAATGCCGAGCTCGGCCAGCTTGGCATTGGAGTACAGGAAGCCGTCGGTGGTCACCAGGTCGACCTTGGGACGATGGGGGAGCCTGCGCAGCAACTCGGCGAGCAGTCGGGCGGTGGTCGATTTGCCCACGGCGACCGATCCGGCCACCGCGATCACGAACGGCGTCCGCCGCGCCTTCAGGCCCAGAAACTCGTGGCTGGCGGCGAACAGTCCGCCGGTGCGCTCGATGTAGAGGCTGAGCAGGTCGGTCAGCGGCAGGTAGACCTCGCGCACCTCGTCGGCATCAGTCGGGTCGCCGATGCCACGCAGCCGGGCCAGCGTCTCCTCGTCCAGAACGGTCGGACGAACTGCCGCCAGCTCCGCCCAATGCTGGCGGTCCAAAGTCAGGTACGGACCGTAGGGGTTGTCCTCCGGTGCCGGGCCGCGGCCGGTCGTCGTCATGTCCACCTCTCCGAGCGCCATGCGACGCCGCCGATGTCAGGCTCACCGGCCATCGCCACTAAGGTGACCAGTATGTGCGGAATTATCGGCTATGTCGGTCCTCGTGTCGCCCATGCGGTCGTGGTCGAAGGTTTGCGACGGATGGAGTATCGCGGTTATGACTCCGCCGGCGCTGCGGTGATCACCCCCGACGGCATCTCGGTGCGCAAGAAGGCCGGCAAGATCGGCAACCTGGACGCGCTGCTGGCCTCCGACCCGCTGCCCAAGACGGGCATCGGCATCGGTCACACCCGGTGGGCCACCCATGGCGGCCCCACCGACGACAATGCGCACCCGCACCTGTCGGCCGGTGGTCGGGTCGCCCTGATCCACAACGGCATCATCGAGAACTTCGCCGCGCTGCGCGCCGAACTGCAGGCCAAGGGCGTGGAGTTCACCTCCGAGACCGACTCCGAGGTTGCCGCCCAGCTGCTGGGCGACCTCGTCAGCAGCGGGGCCGACCTGGCCGACGCCATGCGGGCGGTCTGCGTGCGTCTGGAAGGTGCCTTCACCCTGGTCGCCATGGACGCCAGCCAGCCCGGACGTCTGGTGGCGGCCCGCCGCAACTCCCCGCTGGTGGTCGGCGTGGGCGACGGTGAGACCTTCGTGGCCTCCGATGTGGCCGCCTTCATCGAGTTCACCCGGCACGCCATCGAGCTCGGCCAGGATCAGGTGGTCGACGCCACGGCGACGTCGATCACGGTCACCGACTTCTTCGGCAACCCGGCCGAGAGCCACCCGTTCGAGGTCACCTGGGATCTGTCGGCCGCCGAAAAGGGTGGCTACGACTGGTTCATGCGCAAGGAGATCTTCGAGCAGCCGCGGGCCGTGGCCGACACCCTGCTGGGCCGCTTCACCCCCGAGGGCGCCTTGAAGCTGGACGAACTGCGCATCCCCGAGAGCGAGCTGCGCGGCGTCGACAAGATCATCATCGTCGCCTGTGGCACCGCCTACTACGCGGGCATGGTGGCCAAGTATGCGATCGAGCACTGGACCCGGATCGCCTGCGAGGTGGAGATCGCCAGCGAGTTCCGCTACCGCGATCCGATCATCTCCGGCTCCACCCTGGTGGTCACCATCAGCCAGTCCGGCGAGACCGCCGACACCCTGATGGCGATCCGGCATGCCCGCGAGCAGAAGGCCAAGGTGATCGCCATCTGCAACACCAATGGTGCCACCATCCCGCGCGAGTCCGACGCGGTGATCTACACCCACGCCGGCCCCGAGATCGGCGTCGCCTCCACCAAGGGCTTCCTCACCCAGGTCGCGGCCTGCTACCTGCTGGGCCTGTACCTGGCCCAGGTGCGCGGCAGCATGTACGGCGACGAGATCGCCACCGTCATGACCGAACTGGCTTCCACCCCGGCCAAGATCCAGCAGGTGCTGGAATCCCTGAACCAGATCACCGATCTGGCCGCCCGCTTCGTCGACACCAAGTCGGTGCTCTTCCTGGGCCGTCACGTCGGCTACCCGGTGGCACTGGAGGGGGCGCTGAAGCTGAAGGAGCTGGCCTACCTGCACGCCGAGGGCTTCCCGGCCGGCGAGCTTAAGCACGGTCCGATCGCGCTGGTCGAAGAAGGAATCCCGATCTTCGTGGTCGTGCCGCCGCAGGGCCGCGACCAGCTGCACGACAAGGTCGTCTCCAACATTCAGGAAGTGCGGGCGCGTGGCGCGCTGACCATCGTCCTGGCCGAGGAGGGCGACGAAGAGGTGGTTCCGTACGCCGACATCCTGTTCCGGTTGCCGAAGGTATCCACGATTCTGCAGCCGCTGGTCGCCACGGTGCCGTTGCAGATGTTCGCCTGCGACCTGGCCACCCTGAAGGGATTCGACGTCGATCAGCCTCGAAACCTGGCCAAGAGCGTCACGGTGGAGTGAGATTGACCCATGATCGTCGGCATCGGTTTGGACATCACTGAGGTCTTCCGCTTCTCCCGCGCGATCGAACGTCCCGGCGTCAAACAGCGGTTGTTCACCGCCGTCGAGGCGGACGCCCCGATCGAGCGCCTGGCCGGCCGCTTCGCCGCCAAAGAGGCGCTCGCCAAGGCCGTCGGCGCCCCGCTCGGCCTGGTCTGGACCGACGTCGAGGTCCTGAGCGAAGACACCGGCCAGCCCTACTTCGTCCCCGCCGGGACGGTGGCCGCACGTCTGGCCGAACTCGGGGTGACCAAGGTGTTCCTTTCGATCTCCCACGACGCCGGCGTGGCCGCGGCCATGGTGGTCTGCGAGGCCTGATGGACGGCTACCGGGTCGCCGACGTTCGCGCGGCCGAACATGCCGCCTTCACCACCATCGATCCCGATGTGTTGATGCAACGCGCCGCCGCCGGGCTGGCCGCCGCCATCCTGCGCCGCCTCGATGGGGCCTACGGCGCCAAGGTGCTGCTGGTGGTCGGGTCGGGGAACAACGGCGGCGATGCGCTGTTCGCCGGCGTCCGCCTGGCCGGCCGAGGAGTGCAGGTGCATTGCTGGCGCGCCGGGTCGGACGTCCATGCCGCCGGTTGGACGGCGCTGCGGGCTGCCGGTGGGCGCGAGGTGGACGCCGCCGAGGCGCTGGCCCGGTTGGCGGACTGGGACGTGGTGATCGACGGCGTGGCCGGGATCGGCTCACGTCCGGGCTTGGCCGAACCGG
>CAZLJN010000055.1:0-10467 GCA_964559815.1 uncultured Propionibacteriaceae bacterium | reverse complement strand
GGTGCTGGAAGCGATCCTGCTGATCAAGCGGCACGACCCGACCAAGATGGACGCCGGCCTGGCCGAGGCGGACGTGGTGATCCACCTTGCCGGAGTCAACCGCGCCGACGATCCGGCCGAGATCGAACGGACCAACCCGTGGCTGGCCGAGCAACTGGTCGCCTCCTTGGACCGTCTGGGACGTCCGATCCCGATCGTCTACGGCAACTCGATCCACTCCTTCGGCGACACCGTCTTCGGTAAGGCGAAGAAGCGTGCGGCCGAGATCCTCACCAGTTGGGGGGCCGGCGCCGGCGTTCCGGTGACCGATGTGGCCATGCCCAACCTCTTCGGTGAGCACGGCATGCCGAACTACAACTCGGTGGTGGCGACCTTCTGCCACCTGCTCGCCCAGGGCAACACCCCGACGGTGGTCGATGACAAGGAGCTGCCGCTGCTCCACGTCGGTGACATGGTCGACCAGCTGCTCGACCTCGCCCTGGCCCCGCAGGCCGGGCAGGTGCTTCCTGAGGGGCGCACGACCTGGGTCAGCGACCTGGCCGCCCGGTTGACCGAGATCGCCGAGAACTACCGCACCGGTCGACTGCCCGACCTGTCCGACCCGTTCACCAAGCAGTTGTTCAACACCTACCGCGCGGCCACCTTCCCCCAGCAGTTCCCGATCTTCCCGCTGCCGGCGGACGATCCGCGCGGCCGGCTGGTCGAGGCGGTCAAGGGACGCGGCGGCGAGGTGCAGGTGTTCTACTCCTCCACCAATCCGGGTTTCACCCGCGGCCAGCATTGGCATCGCCACAAGGTGGAACGCTTCCTGGTGCTGTCAGGCAGCGGCACCATCCGGCTACGCAAGCTGTTCACCGACGAGGTGGTGGAGTTCGCCGTGACCGGCGATCGTCCAGCCATCGTCGACATGCCCACTTTCTGGGTGCATTCGATCTCCAACACCGGTACCGAACCGCTGGTCACGCTGTTCTTCGCCGACGAGCTCTACGATCCGGCCAATCCGGACACGATTCCTGAGGAAGTGTGACGTGAAGGTTTTAACGGTGGTGGGCACCCGCCCCGAAATCATCCGACTGGCTGCGGTGCTGCGCCGACTCGACACCACGCCCGGCATCGAGCACGTGCTGGTGCACACCGGCCAGAACTGGGACCGGCAGCTCAACGAGGTCTTCTTCGAAGACCTGGGCCTGCGCTCGCCCGACCACTACCTCAACGTGGACGTGTCTTCGCTGGGCGCCACTCTGGGTGACATCCTGCGCCGCACCGAGGAGGTGCTCAAGGCCGAGAAGCCGGACGCGTTCCTGGTGCTGGGCGACACCAACAGCGCCCTCTCGCTGATCATCGCCAAGCGGCTGGGCATCCCGACCTATCACATGGAAGCCGGCAACCGCTGCTTCGATGCCAATGTGCCCGAGGAGACCAACCGGCGCCTGGTCGATCACACCGCCGACTTCAACCTGGCCTACACCGAGCACGCCCGCCGCAACCTGCTGGCCGAGGGCATCCACCCGCGTCGCGTGCTGGTCACCGGCTCGCCGATGGCCGAGGTGCTGGACGCCCACCGCGACGCGATCGGGTCTTCTGAGGCCCCGACGCGTCAAGGTGTGGAGCGCGGCGGCTACTTCCTGGTGTCGGCCCACCGCGAGGAGAACGTCGACTCGCCGAGCCGACTCAGCGACCTGCTGGACTGCCTGGACGCCGTCGCGGCGCAGTGGAACCTGCCGGTGCTGGTGTCCACCCATCCGCGCACCCGCAAGCGCCTGAACGACCTGGGACGCAGCGTCCACCCGCTGGTGCGCTTCCACGAACCGTTCGGCTTCCTGGACTACAACCGACTTCAGCTGGACGCCCGGTGCGTGCTTTCGGATTCGGGCACCATCGCCGAGGAGTCCTCGATGCTGGGCTTCCCCGCGGTCACTCTGCGGTCGTCGATTGAACGGCCCGAAGCCCTCGACACCGGCGCGATCACCATGACCGATCTCGATCCGGACGCCGTGATCCGCGGGATCATGTTCGCCACGGCGCGCTCCGACCAGGGCGGCGTCGCCGAACGTCCGGTGGACTACCAGGTGACCAACACCTCCGAGCGGGTGGTGAACTTCATCCTGTCCACCGCCTTCCAGCACCGCTTCTGGACGGGTCTGCGCTAAGCCCGGTCGGGTTCTGGTCGGCGCCGCAACTGGTGGCCGACCACCAGTGCTGCGCCCAGGAAGGCGATCGATCCGAGCCAGAACACCGTCATCGGGCTCGGCGGCCAGGGCCACCACCATTCGATGCCCTGGTCGAGGTTGAAGCCGACCACGTCCAGGCCGGTGACGTAGCGGCGCAGGTTGGTGTGCAGCGCCACCGCCTGGGCGATGGTGAGCGCGCCGACGATCACCCCGACAGGGAGTAGTCGGAGGTCCAGGTCGTCGCCCTCCTCGTCCGGGGCGAGGGCCACCATCACTGCCAGGATCAGCAGCGGCAGGAAGTATCGCGGTTGGAAGATCCACATCGCCGCGTTGCGCACGGTGGCGATCACCATCATGATCACCGAGGCGATCACGAAGGTACTCAGCACGGCGGTTGCCTTGCGCCAGCGGGCCTTGCGTAGACCCCAGAAGAGCACCATCACGAATACCGCCCCGGCCAGTACCCACGCCGCTGCCGGGAGGCGGGTGTCGAGCCATCCTAGACCGGACGTGCCGAAGGTCCCGAAGAACACCTTGGGGAGGTCGCGCAGCCGGGCGAACCAGCCGTCCACCTTCGCCGGTTGGGCCATGCCCGCGCTTGGGTCGAGCGCGAGTTGGACCGAACGCAGAGTGAGCGCCCAGGACACCACCACGCCGGCGAGGACGGCCACGCCGCCGCCGACGATCAGCGTCCGGCGGGTGAACTTGGCGTTCATGAACCACGCCAGCACCAGGGCGAGGGCGGCGTAGGCGGCGGCGTCGGCGCGGCTGAAGACCCCCATGCCGAAGGCCACCGCGGCCAGAGCGCCCAGCTGGATCCGGCGGGCGAGCGTCGGGGCGTGGGCGAACTCGGTCGCCGCCGCCCATAGCAGCGTGGCGCAGATGATCGCCCAACTGCTGGGGTTCGCCGACGGCACCACGAACAGCCCTAAGGGAACCAGGGTCACCAGCGAACCGAGTAGGTAGGCCGGGCGTTGTCGCGGCCGCGCCAGAGCCAGCAGGGCGGCCAGCCCGCCGGCATAGAGCGCCGCGTTGAGTAGGCGCATGCCCAGCACGGACACCGCCAGGTCGGGGCCGGCGAACAACCCCATCGCGGCATAGAAGCCGTTGGGGTAGTAGTTGGTGAAGTTGCCGCGAGTGGTGGCAGCCATCGCCGGGTTGGGCGCCGGGCAGGCTCCCGAGGCATCCGGGAGGAAGCGGTAGCAGGCCGCATCGAGCACCATCGCCGGGACCAGCCGGTTGTCGTAGTCGGTCCACGACTCACACAAGCCCGGCCGGTCGCCCCAGGCGCACCAGGCGCTGGCCAGGTGGAAGTCCTCATCGGGCGATGAGCCCACCGGAGACGACACCGCCCATCCGGCCATCGTCAGGAAGATCAGGATCGGATACAGAATCCACAGCGCCCGATCAGGCAGGCGCAGGCGCCGCCTCGGTGCCGCGGTGTCGGTCTGGGTGGACATCAGCTCACCTCCGCAACACTCGGGACGCCCGCCGGCTCAGCGGTGACAGGTCGGGTCCGGCGGCGCAGCGCCGGGCCGAGGGTGACCACCAATGCGGCCAGCGCGAAGGCGGCTGCGCCGATGGCGAAGACGAGCATCGGCGAGGGGCCGGACGGCCACCACCATTCGATCTTCCGGTTCAGGCTGAACCACGACTTGTCGACGCCGGTGACGTAGCGGCGCAGGTTCAGGTGCAGGGCCGCGGCCTGGGCCACGCTGACCAGCCCGAACACGGTGACGGCCTGGGCGAGGCTGAGCTGCGGTCCGACCGGGTTCTCTTCGACCAATGCGATCAGCATCGCCAGGATCAGCAGCGGCAGAATCGTCCGCGCCTGCGCGGTGAAGTGGCTCCCGGGCAGGGCGGCCAGCAGCGGCACCACGGTGGCGGCGGCGAACACGATGCCGCTGGCCAGCAGCTTGCGCCAGTCGCGGTGACGCATGCCCCACAGCCAGACCATCGCGGCCGCGACCAGGGCGCACACCCAGGTGAGCGGGGGCAGCGCGGTGTCCAGCCAGCCCAGGCCGGTGTAGCCGAAGGCGCCCGCCCACAGCTCCGGCACCCGCACCAGTGCGGCCAGCCAGCCGTCCGGCCCGGCGGTGTTGGTGCCGATGGCGTCGGTGACGAAGGAATCGGTGCGATCGAAGAGCGCGAACCAGGTGAACGACAGCGCCATCAGCGCCGCCGCGACCCCGCCGGTGATCAGCGACTGCCGTCCGCGACGGGCGGTGGCCAGCCAGGCCAGCGCGATCGCCAGCCCGGCATAGGCGGCGGAATCGGAGCGGCTCGCGAAGGCCAGCACCAGCCCCAGCCCGGTGACGGCAGCCAGGGCGATCAGCCGTCCGCGGTGAGGCGCGGGTTGGCTGAGTGTGCGTCCGAGTTCGACTGCGCCCGCCCAGACCAGGAACGCCGAGGTCACCGCCCAGCTGCTCGGATTGGCCGAAGCGATCGTGAACAGCCCCAGCGGCACCACGCTGACCAGCGACACCAGCAGATAGGACGCGCGTCGTCCCGGTGCGGCCAGTGCGAGCAGGGCGGTCAATCCCAAGACGTGCACGACGGCGTTGAACAGCCGCATCATCAGTACCGAGGTGCCGACAGCCTTGCCGGCGAACAGCCCCATCACCCAGGCGAATCCGGACGGACCGGCGCCGGTGAAGTCACCGCGGATGGTCTCGATCATGCCCGGGGACGTGGGGCAGCTGCCGCTGGCCTTGGGGCTGCCGGCGTAGCAGCTGACGTCATCCAGTGAGGCGGGAACCATCCGGGTGGCCGGTGTCGAACCGGGGGCGCACAGGCCCGGGCGGGTGCCGTGGGAGCACCAGGCGGTGGCCAACTGATAGTCCTCGTCCGGCGAGGAACCGGCCGGCGAACTCCAGGCCCACATGGCCAAGGTGATCAGCAGCAACACGGGATAGGCCAGCCAGACCCATCGGCGCACGGACGTCGCGGCGGTTCGGTTCACCATTCCCCTTCGGCAGGGCGACGCCCGGCGGCGTCGTGGACGTCCCCATTGTGCGGCCTGACGGCGTACCGACGAAACCGCACACCCCGCGCGCTCGGTGGTTGGCTCGACCGCGCGGCCGAGCCGGCGGCGTCGCTGAAGGGTTGGCCGGCGTGGCAAGATTCGCACAGGCAGCAAACGATGGCCTCCCGCGAATGCGGGCCGGCCCGGAAGGCGTGACGTGATGGATCTCTTGGTGGTGGGTTCGGGCCTCTACGGCCTGACGATGGCCGAACGGGCAGCCAACGAACTGGGGCTGAACGTCACCATCATCGACCGGCGCAATCACCTCGGTGGCAATGCCTACTCCGAGTTCGAGCCCGAGACCGGCATCGAGTACCACCGCTACGGCGCCCACCTCTTCCACACCTCCAACGAGGTCGTGTGGGAGTACGTGAACCGCTTCACCTCCTTCACCGACTACGTCCACCGGGTCTACTCCACGCATCGTGGCGAGGTGTTCCCGATGCCGGTGAACCTGGGCACCATCAACCAGTTCTTCCGCGCCGCCTACACCCCCGAGCAGGCCCGCGCGCTGATCGCCGAGCAGGCCGCCGAACTCGGTGGCAAGGAGCCGACGAACTTCGTCGAGAAGGGCATCTCCCTGATCGGACGTCCGCTGTACGAGGCGTTCTTCATGAACTACACCGCCAAGCAGTGGCAGACCGATCCGGAGAAGCTCGGGCCGGAGATCATCTCCCGCCTGCCCGTGCGGTTCACCTATGACAACCGCTACTTCTCCGACAAGTACGAGGGCCTGCCGGTCGACGGCTACGCCGCCTGGCTGGAGCGGATGGCCGACAACCCCAAGATCGAGATCAAGCTGGAGACCGACTTCTTCGATGAGTCGCAGCCGCTGAACAAGGCCGCTGTGGTCGGCAATGTGCCGGTGGTGTTCACCGGGCCGCTCGACCGCTACTTCGCCGATCAGCTCGGGGCACTGTCGTGGCGCACCGTCGACCTCGAGGTCGAGGTGCTGCCGACGCCGGACTTCCAGGGCACCTCGGTGATGAACTACTCCGATCTGGACGTGCCCTACACCCGTATCCACGAGTTCCGGCATTTCCACCCCGAGCGCAACTACGACAGCCCCAAGACCGTGATCATGCGCGAGTTCTCGCGCTTCGCCGAGGCCGCTGACGAGCCGTACTACCCGGTGAACACTCCCGAGGATCGCACCAAGCTGGACGGCTACCGGGCTTTGGCTGATGCCGAGCCGCAGGTGCTGTTCGGTGGACGCCTGGGCACCTACCAGTACCTCGACATGCACATGGCGATCGCTTCGGCGCTGACCCGTTACGACTCGGTGGTCAAGGGCTGGTTCTCGGCCCGCTGATTCTCTCGGCGCCGGGCCAGGACGGCCACTGCGGCGGCGACGCCGGCGGCACCGATCTCGGCCAGGATGAACATCGCTCGGGAAACCCCGGCGTAGGCGGTGGCCGCGCCGACCCCGACCACCGGGGTCAGGGCCACGATGATCACGAACTCGCGGGCGCCCACCCCAGAGGGCAGCATGAACGCCACCAGGCCGGCCAGCATCGCGATGCCCATGGTGCCGATGCACAGCGACAGCGGGCTGATGGTGAGTCCCTCGCGGGTATCGGCCAGCAGCCACAGGTGAACGCCGAAGAAGAAGTAGGTGCCGACCGCGTAGGCCAGCGATGCCAGCACCACCCGCAGGGTCACCGGATGATCGGGACGGGGCCGGCGCAGCACCTTGAAGCCGAACCGGACGATCGCGGTGAGCACCGGCGGCGCCAGCATGGCCAGCGCGAACGGCAGCAGCAGGTACAGCCAGGGCAGCCAGCTCAGCCGGGCGTCCTGAGCGACCAGGCGCGGGATCGCGAACGAGCCGGCGATCAGCGCGGCGACCACGGCCACGACCAGGGAGAACACGGTGGCGGCGAACACACGAGCCCGCTCCAGGCCGGCCTTGCGGCCGAGCTCGATCTGCAGCACGTAGGCCCACACCGACCCGGGCAGGTACTTGCCCAGCTGGCCGACCAGGAAGATCTGGGCGCCGCGCCCGACTCCGATCGGCTTGCCCAGGTCGTCCAACAGCACCTGCCAGCTCATCGTGGAGCAGACGATCCCGAACAGGATCGCCAGTTGTGCCAGGACCGCCCGATGCCACTGCAGCTTGGCGACGGTGGCGGCGACCTCGTTCCAGTGGATGATCAACTGCCAGGCCGCCGCGATGATCACCAGCACCAGCAGCACCGTGCGCACCACATTGACCAGGGTCGCCCGCGACGACGCCGGGGTCACCGCCGCCACCTCCTGGGTCTCCGACTCACTCAAGAGATCGACTCGCTTCCGGCCAGCCGTTGCGGCGACTGCGCTCGCCACCAGGTGGCGATCTCGGCCAGCGCCACCTCGGTGTCGGTACCGGTCAGGGAGAAGTCGCCGCGTTCATAGGCGTCGGCCAGCGCTGTGGCGGCGTCCGGGCTGACGCCGAGTTTGTTGAGCACGTAGGTGTTCAGGCCGTGCAGCCGGATCGGTGAGCCGTAGGCCTTGGCGAACGGCGGCAGGTCGTGGGTGACCGGCGAGCCCATGCCGACCATCGAGCCGGAGCCGATGATCCGGTACTGATGGACGCTGGCGTTCATGCCGAGGTTGCAGTGGGCGCCGATGATCGCGTGCCCGCCCACTCGGACGCCGGCCGACAAGGTGACCTCGGTGCCGATCAGGCAGTCGTGGGCGATGTAGACGCTGTTCAGCAGCCACGTGCCCGCGCCGATCGTGGTGGTGCGGTGGCTGCCCTGATGGATGGTCGACAGTTCCCTGATCACCACGTCATCGCCGATCTCGACTCCGCAGTGGTCGAGGTCGCCCTCCCAGGCGGCGTTCTGGCGGCGGGAGGACATTTCTGGCGGCGTACCGATGACGACGTGTGGTCCGATCCACACCCGGTCGCCGATGGTCAGCGGTCCCAGCAGTACCGCGCCAGGGCCGACCACGACATCGTCGCCGAGGACGACACCGTCGCCAACGATCGCGCTGGGGTGGATGCGAGCTGCCGCAGCCATGCGGTCACCTTTCTTGGCGCTCGATCAGGGGCGTGGCCTGGCCTGTGACGGGAGCGTGTTCGCCGTCACGCAGGCCGCGCCTATGGTAGCTGACGCGTCGCCGACGAGGCCTGCGCTGGCGGGGCATTCGTGCGGGTCACGAAGCGGCATCGTTTTACCTGGTGGCACCGGCGATTCTTCGCCCGGCCGCGACCCGGGAGTTGCGGCATGGCTTGTAGTAGCCTGAGCAGCGTTTTCAGCCGTCCCGCTGCGCAGAGAGTCATCTCGTGATACCCGTTTCCACAGTCCGTTTAGGGGCTGACGTCACTGACCGCGTTCTTGCCGTTCTGGCCTCGGGCATCATCGCCCAGGGGCCGGTGGTGGCCGAGTTCGAAAGCCGCTTCGCCGAGTTGGTCGGCGCCGAGCATGCGGTGGCGGTGAACAACGGCACCACCGCATTGGTGGCGGCCATTCAAGCCCTCGATCTTCAGCCCGGCGACGAGGTGATCACCAGCCCGTTCACGTTCATCGCGACGCTGAACGCGATTCTGTCGGCGGGTGCGACCGCCCGCTTCGCCGACATCACCACCGACGACTTCTGCCTGGACGCCGCCTCGGTGCAGGCCCAGGTGACCGAGCGCACCAAGGTGCTGATGCCGGTGCATCTGTATGGCCAGGCCGCCGACATGGCCGCGTTGATGCCGATCGCTGCCGAGCACGGCTTGGCGGTCGTCGAAGATGCCGCGCAGGCCCACGGTGCCACGATCGACGGACGCGGCGCCGGCACCTTCGGCACCGGCTGCTTCTCCTTCTACGCCACCAAGAACCTCACCACCGGTGAGGGCGGCATGATCACCACCAACGACGCGGCCATGGCCGACACGCTGCGGGTGCTGCGCAACCAGGGCATGCGGGCCCGCTACGAGTACGTGATGGCCGGTCACAACTACCGGCTGACCGATCTGCAGGCCGCGTTGGTGCTGCCCCAGCTCGACACCTACGCCGATCAGGTGGCCGCTCGCCGGGCCAACGCGGCGGCGCTGTCGGAGCGCCTGGCCGACATCGACGGGCTGGTGCTGCCCACCGAGCGTCCCGGACGGGGCCACGTCTGGCATCAGTACACGGTGCTGCTGCCCGAAGGTGTCGATCGCGGCGGCTTCGTCGAGGCCCTGGCCGCGGCCGGGGTCGGTGCGGGCATCTACTACCCCAAGCCGGTCTACGACTACGACACCTACCGTGGTCGCTCCGACGTGATCGTCACCGAGACCCCGGTGGCCGACGCGGTCGCCGCCCGCTGTGTGTCGCTTCCGGTGCACCAGCACTTGCAGCCTGGTGATGTCGACACCATCGCGGCGGGCGTCCGCTCCGTGTTGGGTCAGTCGTGAGCGGCCCCCGCATCGCCCTGGTGGGCGCGGGCTCGATGGGACGCAACCATGCCCGGGTGATCGCCGACAGCGCCGACGCCGAGCTGGTGGCGGTGATCGATCCGAATCAGGCCGCCGCCCAGCCGATCGCCGACAAGTACGGCGCGACCTGGTTCGCCGACCTCAGCGGTCTGAGCGGTGCGGACGCCGTCGTGGTCGCTGCATCCACTGAGCATCACTACAGCATCACCACCGAGATCCTCCGCGCCGGACTGCCCGTCCTGGTCGAGAAGCCGGTCTGTCCGTCTCTTCCCCAGACCCTGGAGATCCTGGAGGCCAGCGCGGCCGCCGGGGTGCCGATCATGTGCGGCCTGCTGGAGCGCTACAACCCGGCGGTGATGGTGGCCATGAAGATGATCGAGGAGCCGCTGTACGCCCGGGCCGAACGGCACTCGCCGTACGCGCCGCGGATCAAGACCGGCGTGGCCTGGGACCTGCTCGTCCATGACGTCGACCTGGTCTCCCAGTTGTTCGGTGGTGAGGATCCGCGCTCGGCCAATGTCGAGGTCGGCCACTTCCACCCGGCCTCGGTGCCCGGCGCCGAAGACGTCATCGACGTGGCCATGTCGTTCTCCACCGGAGTCGCTTCGGCCTCGGCCAGCCGAATCGGCCAGCGCAAGGTGCGCTCGCTGATGGTGCAGACCCTCACCTCCATGGTCGAGGTCGATCTGCTGCGCCGCGGCGTCACCCTCTACCGCCACACCACGATCACCGAGGACGACGCCCTGGGCGGCGCCGGCTTCCGCCAGGTCACCGAGATGGAGGTGCCCGAGATCACCGGACGTGAGCCGCTGGCCACCCAGCTGGATCGCTTCCTCGGCCTGATCGCCGGCACGGTGGACGCCGACACCGAGCGGTCCTCG
>CAZLJN010000054.1:0-10516 GCA_964559815.1 uncultured Propionibacteriaceae bacterium | reverse complement strand
CGCTCCACCGCCGCGTCGTCCGGGTACCGCTCCACCGCCGCGTCGTCCGGGGACCGCTCCACCGCCGCGTCGTCCGGGTACCGCTCCACCGCCGCGTCGTCCGGGGACCAGTCCACCGCCGCGTCGTCCGGGGACCAGTCCACCGCCGCGTCGTCCGGGGACCGCTCCACCGCCGCGTCGTCCGGGTACCGCTCCACCGCCGCGGTCAGCGGCGCCCACTCTGTAGCAGTCGCCGCCGGGCTCGACTCCAAGGCCATGGGCGCAGACGGGTGCGTCCTGCTCCTGATCGAGCGCGCCGGCTACGAGGAGGGCTACCGGATCATCGGCCACAAGTCGGTCATGGTCGGGTCCAGGTGCCAGGGACGCAAGATCAAGGCGGACACCTGGTACCAGCTCGTCGGCGGACGGGTGGTGGAGGCATGAGCCGCCGCTCACGACGGTACGCCCGCGCCGTCACCGTCGCGCTGCTCGTGGCGGTCGCGGTGCTGATCGTGCTGGCCAGCACGTTGGCGTTCACGTCGGGAGCTTTCTGTTCGTGGCCGGTGTGGACCAAGCCCGGGTTCGAGTCCCGCGTCTGGGGTGTGTGCCGATGATCGTCGCGAAGTGGACAGTGCCGTGCGTCGGATGTGACCGGCCGATCGGGGTTGGCGAGGAGATGGAGCGGGCCGGCGACGGCTGGGTGCACGTCTACTGCGACGCGGCGTCCAGGGCGGCGATGGACGACTGGCAGCGCGGGGCCGCGGAGCGGGTGCTGGCCGGCGACAGCGGGGGTTGGGCGGCATGAGAGCGACCATTCGACAGCTTCGGTCGGGCGATCCGCTGCCGGAAGGGGAGCCTCGCCGATTCCGCAACCAGCAGGGCTACATCCGCCTGCGTTGGCTCGTCTCGCCGAACCAGTACGTCGAGGTGTATGAGCACCGTCTCAACGCGGGGATGCCCGCCCCGTGGCTACACGTGCACCACCTCAACGGCGACAAGGCGGATAACCGTCCCGAGAACTTGCGGGTGCTCTCGGCGACTGAACATGCCACTCTCCACGCCGACAGCACCCGCGGCCAGGGATCGTTCGCACCCTTCCACTCGGCGGCCGCGAAGGCGAAGGCGGAGCGTCGGATCGAGCGGGAGAGGGCCAAGCGGCAGCGGGTGGCAGCCATGGTCGACATGTACCGCGCTGGCAAGTCGACGACCCAGATCGCAACAGAGCTGGGCATCCACCACAGCAACGTGAGCCGCCATCTGCGGGCCGCTGGCGTCGTCACGAGGGCAGGCGCGCAGGATCGCCGGCGGGGTGAGGATCACGAGCTCACGCTGGCGAAGGCGTTGGTCCATGCCCGTTCCGGGATGAGCTGCGAGCGGTGCGGTCGAAGCGTCAAGTGGGACGGCGGTGAGGTTCACCATCGCAAGGGGCGGGGTGGCCCGAACCCTCACGACCCAACGAATCTCGTTCACCTGTGCCGTGACTGCCACGGTCACGTGCATTCCCATCCGGAGCAGTCGTACGACACGGGCTGGATGATCCGCCGTGGCGGCGCCGAGGACCCGGCCGTGGTGCCGATCCTCGACCTGATGGGCTGGCGCTGGCTGCTGACTGACCGGGAGTTGGTGGCGGCATGAGCATCACGATCGAGGTCCCGGACGCCATCTGGCTGTCGGCGAACCAGCGGCTGCACTGGGCCGACAAGGCGCGCCGCACCAGGTGGGTGCGGGCCATGGCCAAGTCAGCCGGCTTGCAGTTGCCGAAGTACTCGCGGGCGATCGTCACCACATGGGTGGGCTACCCGACCGACCGGCGCGCTGATCCGGCGAACTGCTACCCGACCGCGAAGGCAGCGATCGACGGCCTGGTCGACGTCGGCGTGCTGCCGGACGACGACTCATCGCATGTGATCGACGGCGGCTACCGGCGCGACGTGAAGTGCCGTCCCGGCATCCACACCCTGCGACTCGTGATCGAGGCATTCAACACACAACAGGAGGGAGGCACCGGTGAGTGACCGGCGCTACACGAACCCCCGAACGGGGGAAGTAGTCGAGGACCCGGACGTCAGACCGTTCGACCAGATCCTCAAGGAACTCGGCGAGGGGACGACCCTCTCGGAGCTGTCGGAGACGTTCTACGACGTGGTTCAGGCGGTCCAGGAGACGTCGAAGGCGGGGTCGGTGACCCTGACGTTGGCGGTCGGTTTCGACGGCCAAGGGCGCCTCGTCGTGAAGGACGAGATCAAGAAGAAGTTGCCGGAGTTCAACCGGCCGGAGACGCGTTCGACGCGATCGTCGCTGACGTGCAGGCCCTGGTCCCGGGGCATGTGAACCACGGCCGTCCGTAGGCCGTTCGCCCGGCTCTGAGGGGTGCCGGGTTCCAGGGGTCGGCCCGCCGCTATCGGAGGGGCAGCCGTGCGGGCCGACCCCGCTCTCTCAACTTAGTTCTTTGGAGGAGGTGTGTCGTGAGTAGACCTCAGACGCAGCGCTGGTCTCGTGACCGGCAGGTAGTGCACATGGAGCCGTCCACCCGGGCGCTCGGTGTCTTGATGTGGATCGCGGTCGCCGTGGTGGTGGCTGCTCTGGTGGGTTGCGGTTGGGGCTGGCTGGCCTCGGGTGGCCTGCTCGGGATCGCTGAGCAGATTGGGGAATGGTGATGGCCGCCCAGATCATCACCGCAGCCGCCGAACTCGACTTGCTGCCCGTCGGGAGCGTGATCCTCGACGCAGAGGGGTGCGCGTGGCAGAAGTGGGATGACACCGAGCGCTGCGATGACGGCGGGGATCGACTTCCCGTTGTGTGGGCGTCGACGGCCTACACGGATGACTGGACCAGCGAGGAGCTGGCAACCAAGACCATGGGTCTGATGGGGCGTCCCGTCGGACCATTTCGGTTGACCTACCGTCCCGACGCCGAGTCTGAGCCGCAGCGGGTGCAGCCGAGCCGGGATGACGTGGCACGAGTTCTGTTCGATCTTTCTGGCACCTGCGCGACATACGGCGAACAAGCTGACGCCATCCTCGCCCTGTGCGCCGCCCAGCCCACCGTGGCCGAGGTTCAAGGCCGCCCGGGACCTCCTGACGCTACTGGACGCCATCGACGCCGAGATGGGAGCCCAGCGATGACCGTCTTGCGTGTTGTGGGCCGTGCCCTGCTGTGGCCGGTCGCGATGCTGTGCCTGCTCGGTGCCGGGCTGCTGGATGCGATCGAAGGCGACCGTGAGGAGGGCCGGTCGTGAGCGTCAGCTATGCCGAGTTCCTCGCCCGCAAGGCGTCCACGGTCCAGCAGCAAGGCCTCAGCGTTCCCGCGGCCGACCTGCACCCCTTCCTGCACAGCTGGCAGGCCGAACTCGTGTCGTGGGCGCTCGGCGTCGGACGAGGCGCCTTGTGGGCCGACACCGGGCTCGGCAAGACCGTCTGGCTGGTGTCGGGTGGGCTGCTGAGGCTCGCTGAGGCGATCGGGGAGTGGCGATGAGCCGCGTCTACGTCGCGTCGTCTTGGCGTTGCCCCGAGCAGCCTGCCGTGGTGGCTGCGCTTCGTGCGGCCGGACATGAGGTCTACGACTTCCGCAACCCGCCCTCCCGGAGCGGCTTCGGCTGGCACGAGATCGACCCAGAGTGGCTCGACTGGACCATCGACGCCTACCGGGACCGGCTCGGCCACCCGCGCGCCGTCGAGGGCTACATGTCCGACTTCGAGGCGATGCAGTGGGCCGACACGTTCGTCCTCGTGCTGCCGTGCGGGCGGTCGGCGCACCTCGAACTCGGCTGGGCTGCCGGCCAGGGGAAGCGGACCGCGATCCTGCTGAGCCAGGACGCGTTCGAGCCTGAGCTGATGTACCGCATGGTCGACTACCTGGGCACGTCGCTGGATGAGGTTGTCGAGTGGGCAGGGGTGGCCAAGCCACTGGTAAGCGCGAACTCCCGGTCTGTGGCAAACGATCCGGTCGCCGCCACCCCTGAGCTCACCGATGCCATGCCGTCGCGGCTCTACCTCGCCGGACCCATGTCCAGGTTCTCCGACTTCAACTACCCGGCTTTCCGTTATGCGGCCGGCGAGCTGCGCACGGCTGGCTACGAGGTCGAGAACCCGGCCGACAACACGATCGAGTCCGAGGACTACCACGACTACCTGCGGGCCGGACTGGCTCAACTCCAGCGCTGCGGCGGCGCGGCGGTGCTAGAGGGCTGGTGGCTGTCCGGTGGTGCGCGTTGGGAGGTGCAGACGGCTGGGATTCTCGGTCTGCCCGTGCGGTCGGTGGACGAGTGGCTGAGGTTGGCCGACGCCGCCCCTGAGCCCCAGCGGGTGCAGCCGAGCGTGGAGGCAATCGCCAAGCGCTTCTGGCACCTCGCCTGCACTGACAACCGGGTCAAGGGCGACATCTACCCCGAGGACTGCGATGTGTTCGCCGAAGCGGTCCACGCCCTGCTCGCCGCCCAGCCGACTGCCCGTGAGGTCGCAGCGAAGGCATGGGACGAGGGGCACGTCGCTGGCGTGTGGGACCAGAAGGAATGGCGCTTCGGTCAACTCACCGCCAACCCCTACCGTGAGGAGGCCCAGCGATGAGCGAGTGGACGACAGAGGACGTGCGGAAGGCGTGGCACGACGCGACCTGTCCCGAGGGTGACGAGTGCCGTGACCGGGAAGTGCATCAGCTCAGCTTCGAGAGCATGTCCGTGGTGCTCGAACTCTTCCTCGACTATCTGCCAGACAAGGGTGTCGCTCACGATGCGCAGGTCCGGGCCGAGGCGCTGAGGGACGCCCAGTTCGAGATGGCTGATCTTCTCGACCACAGCGGCGACACCCGATGGCACAAGCGGCTCACCAAGATCATCGACCGTGCGCGTGCCCGTGCTGAGCGGGGTGAGGCGTGATGGACCACCTGACCGGACTGCTGCTGGCCGAGTGGGCGAAGCATCGTGAGGCGAAGCCCTACACGGATGGGGACGACTACGCCGTCCACATCGACCACCTGCGGATTGCAGCCGCCCAGTGGGCCACGACGGACGCTGCTCTGCGGCTGGTGATCGGCAACCGCCTCGCCACTGAGGCTATCGAGGAATGGGAGGCCGGACGTGGCTGACTTCGACGTACACCAGGTCCGGGAAGCGGCAGCGAGGGCGATCTGGGACACCGAGCACGACGGTGTCCCTGCATGGGAAGCAGCGGGGGAGCCGTACCCGTCGAACGAGTACCGCCACGAGGCCGACGCTGCTATGGCGGTCATCGTGCCCGCCGTCACCGCACAGATTAGGGCGCTGCACTACCCGTCGCGCCGCGACGTAGACCGAACGCCGATGTGCCCCGACTGCCGCGGGAAGGCTGGGACCCACCCGTGCGGATGCTGGCAGGAGTACGACCTGTGGCCCGTCTGCGGAGAGTGCGGCGAGCAGCCGACACCGTACGAGGACGAGGACTATCCCTGCCCGACCGTCCGCCTGCTCGACCAGATCGAGGCCGCCGTGAGGGGTGAGCAGTGATGCCGACACTCATTGCGGAAAAGACGGTGACCGCACGCAAGCCGCACCGATGCCTGTGCTGCGGTGTCATAGCCATCCAGCCCGGCCAGATGTACCACCGCGAGACCTACGTCTACGACGGTCGCGTCTACGACTGGGTGTCCTGCGCTGATTGCAACATGATCGGCGGCGACGTCTACGAGTGGTACGGAGAACCGGGCGAAGGTGTTAGTGCTGACGAGTACGACGAATGGGCTACTGAGCACCAAGAGACCGATCCGCGAGCGCTGGCTTACCTGAACCGCCGATGGGGAGCCGCGAGGGCCGACTCGTGATCCGCCGACTGCATGCACTACTCACCCGCCCGTTGTGGAAGGCAGCAGCGAGGATCGGGGGTGGACGGTGACCTATCACATCCCCAACCTCGGCGGCTGCTGGTGGGAGAGCCGCCCCCATTGGTGCAACGAAGACCCCGGCCACGAAGGCGACCATGCCTGCTGCTGCGGCTACTCCTGGCCCGCAGACGCCGAACTAGAGGCGGCCGTACGCGCCTACACAGCCTTCTACACCGTGCCCTACCTCGACGCGCCCGAGATCCCCACACAGGCAGCAGCACTCGCAGCCTGCATGCCGACCGACAGCCCATGGAGACGAGTAGCAAGAGCGGGGGGACGATGAGCGAGCCGTACTACCAAGACGAGTGGGTGACGCTGTACCACGGCGACTGTCTCCAGATCACCGAATGGCTCTCCGCTGACGTGCTGGTCACCGATCCGCCGTACGGCATCGCGTGGTCTAGAAACGGAATCAGCCGCACGTCTCGGTCGCAGCGCGCCGCTGGCAACTACAACGGCAAGCAGAGGGGTGATGCTCCGATCGCGAACGATCAGGACACGACCACCCGCGACACCGCGCTGCAACTCTGGGGCGAGCGCCCCGCCGTCGTGTTCGGGTCGATTATGTTACCCCCGCCCGAACGGACGCGGCACGTCGCCGTCTACGTCAAGCCGATAGACACGGGAGTGCAGGCGTCGCTTGCTCGCCTCCGCCGCGACATCGAAGCGATCTACCTGCTCGGTAAGCACCCAGAGTGGAAGCGGGGCTCGGCGAACCCTCGGACCTCGGTGTTCCAGACCAACGCCCGCGTTAGCGGTACGCCGGTCGGGATCACGGCTCGTGCCGGTCATCCGCACGCTAAGGCGCTCGATGTGCTCGAAGCCCTCATCACTGACGTGTGCCCACCAGGCATCATCGCCGACCCATTCGCGGGCTCAGGCTCGACCCTCGTGGCAGCCAAGGCGCTCGGGCGCAAGGCCATCGGCGTCGAGCTGGAGGAGCGCTACTGCGAGATCGCCGCTAGACGGCTCGCGCAGGACGTGCTCGACTTCGGCGGAGGTGCGGCATGAGCGAGCGACTATGTACCACCCCGGGATGCGGCCGGAAGCACCGCGCCAAGGGGCTCTGCTCCCGCTGCTACAACCGCGCCATGTACGCCGCCGGATACGTCTGGGAGCGCAAGTCCGAGCCCAACCTGAGCCCCTGCACCTTCCCCGGCTGCGACAAACCGAACTACTCCCACGGACTCTGCGCTGGCCACCGGATGCAGGTGCGCCGCGGGCAGGATCTACGGCCCCTGGGACTCCCGCGCCGAGACTCCAGACCACCGAAGGAAGCGAAGCCGAGGAAGCGCAAGAAGGCTGCCACGCCGCTGCCGAAGGGCTGGGCTCGTGCCCTGCCCCAGCCGACAACGAAACGGCCGCCGGTCGACAAGTCGTTCGGGTCGCTGCCGGTGTGCCCTCCGACCGATCCGCGCACTCTCGCCGTGGTGGCTGACCGTCTCCACGGCTGGGGTGCCGACGATCTGGCCGAGATGGTGGGTGTTGCGCCGGATCAGATCCGGGCGGAGGCGGACCGGTGGGTCATGTGGGAAGGGACGGCCGCCTGATGCTGAAGACCGTACAGCACCGTCCAGCAGTCAAACGCCGCCGGTTCCGCCACGACGACCTGATCGCCGTCGACCTGTTCTCGGGCTTCGGCGGTCTCACCCAGGGCATCAAGATGGCCGGGTTCACCACGATCGCGTGCGCCAACCACAACGAGTACAAGGTTCAGGTCCACGAGGCCAACCACCCCGAGGCGGAGCACTGGATCGCGGACCTGGTTGACACCGACTCACCCGCCTACCACTCCGCGGCGGATCTGCCGGCTGCGGATCTGCTGGTGGCCGGGGTGTCGTGTGTCAACCACTCACCGGCAAACACGAGGAAGGCGTACGCGCTGGGCTTGTCGCTGTTCGACATGGACGACTCCGACTATGAGGATCGGGTCACCCGCTCCGAACGGGACCGGGCCACCGCCACGTGCGTGTTGCAGTACGCCGCGAAGCACCATCCGCGGATGATCCTGATCGAGTGCACCACGCAGCTGTTCTCGTGGGGCTACCTGGTGCCCGGCAAGAAGAAGGTCGGGGACGGCACCACCTACCAATGGTGGCTGGGTGAGTTCGGGAAACTCGGCTACAAGCACCGCGTTCTGTACTTCAACAGCATGTTCTTCGGCCCGGGGCAGTCGCGGGATCGTGGCTACTGGGTCTTCTGGGACGAGTCGATCCCCGACCCCGACCTGGACCACAAACCGATCACCTGGTGCGGCCACTGCCAGCAGGCTGTGGAGGCGGTGTGGACGTGGAAGACCGGCATCCCTCCGACCGGCACCGTGTGCTACGGCAAGCAGTACAACTACCGGTGCCCCCGCTGCCGCCGCGAAATCGTGCCCCAGTACACCCCGTCACTGGATGCGCTGGACCTGACCAATCTGGGCACCCGGATCGGTGACCGAAAGAGGCCACTCGCCACCGCAACCATGGCCCGCGCGGAACGCTGCCGCCAGCGGTTCGGCGAGTTTCCGGCCGTACTGATGCCGGCGAAGATGCTGCGCGGCGCCGAAAGGCACCCGTGGCAGCCGTTACCCACCCAGACCAGCCAACAGGAGATGGCGCTGCTGTCGACGGCGGCGATCATGCAGATGGCCAACTCGTTCGAGCATCCCGGCTCCCAGTGCCGCACCCGCGACCTGGCGGACCCGTTGTGGTCACAGTTGTCGACCAGCTCGACCGGGATGCTCGCCCCACCGGTTGCGGTCACCGGGAACACGATGGCGGCTCACCGGCACAACGGCGACGGCAAGCACATCAGCGAGGCGATGGACACTGTCACCTCAACCCATGAGCGGGCCGTGCTGCTGGGCGTGACGAACTTCCAGGGCGCCGCCAGGGGTGCCGACGAGCCGCTGCCCACCCAAGGCGGGTCAGAAACGCTCAGCATCCTGTCCACCGGCGTCATGCCGTACCGGAAGAACACCACCCCCGCCACCGCCGCGGAAGCGATGCCCACCGTCACCTCGGAACAGATCCCCGGACTGCTCACCGCCGCCGGCGTGGTGCAGTTCAACCAGGGCGTCGACCGGCGCACGCACGGGGTAGACCAGCCATTCAAGACCATGGTTGCCGACAACCACATGGGGCTGCTGTTCTCCGGCTGGTACAAGTCCAACGGCTCCGCCGGAAACGAAACCGCACCCCACCCGGTGCTGGACCCGTTCAACACGTTCACCGCCCACGACACCACCACCCTGCTAACCGCCGAATGGCACAACGCGCTCGCCAACCTCGCGCTCGAGGACTGCTACTTCCGGATGCTGAGTGCCCGCGAGATCGGCCGCGGATGCGGGTTCGACGTCGACTGGGGCGGGCGTAAGGGGAGCTTCATTGTGTGGGGCTCGGAGCGCGACCAGGTCGATGGCTACGGCAACGCGGTCACGCCGCAGGTTGGTGAGTGGATCGGGCTCCGTCTCCGCGCCGCCCTCCACGGAGAGCAGGTCGCAGCATGAGCCCGCAGCGTGTCCAGCGTCAGCGCACCAAGGGCTGGCGGATGCCGCTCTGCTCGTGCGGGTGCGGCAAGCCTGCGATCTACGTGGGGCGGCCGACGAAGTGGGGCAACCCGTTCCGTGTCTACCGCTGCACCTGCTGTGGTTTCTGGGACGTGATCGACGACAACAACATGACCTATCACGTTGATCACGCCGTCGCTCGCAAGCATCCGGAGCTGGCTGACTACGAGCGGGACAAGCGCGAAGCCACCCGGCACGCCGTAGAGCTGTTCCTCAACGACTTTGACTGGTGCGCCAAGATCACCGCCGCCGAAGTGCGCCGGGAACTCGCGGGCCATGACCTGGCCTGCTGGTGCGCCCTCGATCGGCCCTGCCACGCCGACGTCCTGCTGGAGCTGGCCAACGGAGGGCTGCGATGAGCGGCAACATGCTCGACCTCTCCGGCTGGCGGCGGATCACGTGCGCGGAGTCCGACGAGCTGCGCCAGAACAAGACCCCCGTCTCGTCGCTGACTGACCTCAGCGGGCAGTACGGCGAGCCGACCATCTACACGGAATGGGCGGGAGTAGACGGCAAGCCCGTGCTGCGCGAGTACCTGTGGCCCCGCACCCCCGGACGTGACTGCGAGCACTGGGTGCCAGCGGCGATCGGGGGCACCCGATGAAAGCGATCAGCGTGAGGCAGCCCTGGGCGTGGGCCATCCTCTTTGCCCACAAGGACGTCGAGAACCGCACCCGCAACATCGCGGGCAGCTACCGCGGGCCGCTCGTCATCCACGCCGGACTCGCTGAGTTCGAGAAGCACAACATGGCCAGCCGCGCCCTGCGGGCCGCCCATGGCTCCGAGGTGCCCACGGTCGTGGACTTCGGGGCCGCGCTCGGGATCGTGGGCCTGGCGGGAGTCCATCACTTCGGCGAGTGCGTGATGACGGCGACCTACCACTGCGACGACTGCGAGCAGGTGAGCGCGTGCTCCCGGTGGGCCGAGCAGGCCAACGTCTGGCACCTCGAGCTGGCCAACCCGCGGCCGTTCCCTGAGCCGATCCCGTACCGGGGAGCACTCGGACTCTGGGAGTTCCCCGACGACCTACTGCCGAAGGAGTTCCGATGAGCGACAACACCAAGATCGAGTGGACGGACGCCACCTGGAACCCGGTCACCGGCTGCACGAAGGTCTCCGAGGGCTGCGATC
>CAZLJN010000053.1:0-10550 GCA_964559815.1 uncultured Propionibacteriaceae bacterium | reverse complement strand
CCCTGCTGCGGCTGTTCACCGGGGAGCTGACCCCCGCCTCCGGCACCGTGAAGCAGGGCAAGACGCTGCGGATCGGGCACCTGTCCCAGGTGGTCACCGTCCTGGACGACTCCGAACGGGTGTTGGAGTCGGTGCAGCGGTTGCAGCGCCAGGTGAAGCTGGCCACCGGAATGGAGTCCTCGGCGTCCAATCTGCTGGAGGACTTCGGCTTCCGCGGCGAGAAACTGGTCACCCGGATCGGTGAGCTGTCCGGCGGCGAGCGACGGCGACTGCAGTTCCTGCGACTGCTGCTCAGCGAGCCGAATGTGCTGCTGCTGGACGAACCCACCAACGACCTCGACATCGACACCCTGACCGTGATCGAGGACTATCTGGACACCTGGCCCGGCACCTTGATCGTGGTCTCCCACGACCGCTGGTTCCTGGAGCGCACCTGTGATGTGACCTACGCCCTGCTGGGCGACGGCCGCTGCGTGATGCTGCCCGGTGGGGTCGATGAGTACCTGGAGCGGCGTGCGACGGCCGCGTCCACGAACTCGACCGCGACCACTTCGAAGGCGACCACCACGGCGTCCGCGACCCAGCGGCAGGCCCGCAAGGATCTCGCCCGGCTGGAGAGCCAGCTGGCCAAGATTGAGACCGAGATTCAGCGGATCCACGCGTTACTCGACGCCAACGCTGCCGACTACCCCAGACTGGTAGCACTGGGCAGCGAGTTGGACCAGACATTGGCCCGGCGCGAGGAACTGGAGGCGCAGTGGCTGGAGCTGGCGGAGGCAAGCGAGAGCTGAGGGTGCGCGGCGCCATCGCGGTGGTGCTGATCGTGCTGTGCGCCGTGCTGGCGCCGATCGGGACGGTATCGGCCTGGGCCTGGTCGCAGGTCAACGACACCGATCGTTTCGTGGCCACCTATGCTCCCCTGGCCCAGTCGCCGGCGGTGCAGCAGCTGGTGGTGTCGCGGGTGTCGAAAGCGACGGTGAACCAACTCGGACTGATCGGTCAGACCTCGATCGCCCAGGCGCTGGTGGAGGACACCGTCACCACGGTGGTCGGTTCACCGGCCTTCGCCGCCATCTGGGAGCGGACGCTGCGCTCGGCCCACCAACAGCTGCGGGCGTTGCTCGCCGACGAGCAGGGCGTGGTGGTGATCGAGGACAACACGCTGCAGATGCCGCTCGGCCCGTTCGTCGATGCGGTGAAGCAGCGACTGATCGCCGCCGGGGTGCCGTTCGCCGATCGGCTGCCCGCCGTCACCGCCGCGGTGCCGCTGATCCAGCTCGATCCGCGCACAGTGGCGCTGGCCCGTGGCAGCTACCGGGTGCTGGAGGCCGCTGCCACCTGGGTTCCCTGGGCGGCACTGCTGTGCGGGGTGGCCGCCTTCCTGGTGTGGCCCCACAAGCGCCGCGCCCTGATCACCCTCGGTGCCGCCCTCGGGGTGGGCACGGCCGCGGCGACGATCGCCGGAGCGACGGTGCTGCCGAGGCTGTCGGACGGGTTCGCTGACGACGTCCGTCCGGTGGTGGCACTGTTCCTCAGCACAGCCACCGCCCCACTGCTCTCGCCCCTGCTCGGCCTGGGTGTCACGGCTGCCGTCTTGCTGTTCCTCGGCGTTCTGACTACCAAGGCCCCCGCTGCCACTTAACGGTGGTTATCACCACACCACCTCAGCGCATTCCAGGGCCGTGCCACCTGATGGTCGAAATGAGGCCCCCTTCGAGCATCCGTAACCACCAGGAAGTGGCACCGACCTTGGACCCTCGAAAATCCGGTGCTGACAACCACCATCAGGTGGCATCGAGGGCTCTCGACACCCGCCTCACTACCGATTCGGGCCGCGCCATGATCTCCTTGCCCAGCCACCGCACGATCTGCCAGCCTGCGTCTCGCAGTGCCTGCTCACGTTCTTTCTCAGCCACCATCGCGGCCTGATCGAAATACTTGATTGCGCCGTCGGCCTCACCGATCAGCCGCCGCTCCCGCCACACGAAGTCAGGGAAGAACACTCCAACCGCGGTGCGTACCGGCTCTTGAAATGACGCACGCGGCAGCCCGGCCAGTTCGAAGTAGCCGGCCGACAGCGATTCGATCACCGACTCCCTCGCCGGTTCGACCAACGCAATGATCGAACGGAGGCGACCGCAGCGCACCGTCGCTGCGGCATCAGCCAACGAGGCCCGAGTCGCTTCCACGAGCCTCGGGTTGCGATAGTCCTGCCGGTTCGGCCGGGAGACCAGCGATGCGCAGATCACTCGGGCGGCCGAATCCATCACCGCCACGGCCTCGGGGAGCGGCAGGGTTGCCGCGAGGTCCACCGCAGTTCGAGCCGGGCTGGTCAGGCGATATCCCTGCTCGTCACGAGTCACCTGCCTGGCCGGTAAGGCCGCTCGGCGATGGACCGCGTCAGCGCTGCGGGGCCGCGCCCCTGCCACGCGGGTCACCGTTACCGGATGGTCCCACCAGTCCCCGAACCCCGGGTAGGGCAGGCCGTGCGCGAGGGCCGCTGATCCATGGCTGATCACCGCCTCTGGGTGGACCACCTGCTCGGCATGCGCCCGAAGCCGGTGCAGCCCGGCCGGATCGGTGGGACAACCCGACGCCGCCACGAAGACCCCGGTGCGCACCCGCAACAAGCGACCCGCTTCCAGCTGAGTGCGCAACATCGCCGGGGTGATCCCCATGGACTCCAGCCCGGCACGCGTCGTTGGCTGGGTCGGCAATGCGCAAGGTCGAGGTAGCCGCATCCGGGCAGCCTGGCCCAGGTGCCAAGCCACGACAAGACCCACACGAAGAACTGTGGGCAACGAGGATGGCTGTCCACATCCCCATGGGCTCCTGGCCCACGGCGGCTCAACACCACCAAGGACCGGGGCCGTGGACGCTGTTAGCCTGCGACCATGACCGGCTTCACCAAGCGCCGCGCGCACGCCCCGGCCGGGTTCTTCGGCATCGAGGCGGCGGGGCTGCGCTGGTTGCAGGTCGACGGTGGTGTCGAAGTCGCCGAGGTGATGGACGTCACCGACGACGCGATCACGGTCGGACGGATCGCCGAGGCGGCACCGACCAGCGCCACTGCAGCCGAGTTCGGACGGCGCCTGGCGGTCACCCACGACGCCGGCGCGGCGGCCTTCGGTATCGGTCCGGACGGCTGGCGCGGCGACGGCTTCATCGGAGCCGCACCCTTGCGGCTGCGTCCGCACCCGCATTGGGGTGAGTTCTTCGCCGAAGAACGAGTCCTGCCGTTTGCCGCAGCCGCCCACCGGCGGGGAACGCTGAGCGATGCCGACCTGCACACCATCGCCGCACTGGCCGAACGCCTGGCCGCCGGCGAGTTCGACGACGACGCTCCCCCGGCACGGATCCATGGTGATCTGTGGGCCGGCAACGTGATCTTCACTCCCACGGCGGCCGCGGTCATCGATCCGGCCGCGCACGGCGGCCATCGGATCACCGACCTGGCCATGCTGGCGCTGTTCGGCCTGCCGCATCTGGAGGCGGTGTTCGATGGCTACCAGGCCGCGGCCGCCCACCTTCACGACGATTGGCGAGAGCGCATCGGTCTTCACCAACTCCACCCGCTGCTGGTGCATGCGGTGCTGTTCGGTGGCAGCTACGGCGCCCAGGCGGTCCGGATCGCCCAGCAGTACTGAGGGCAGCCCAAAACCCGGGCCTTACGGCCGCACAGGTGAGTTCAGGTGAGGATCAGCCGATCTGGCGGGCGTCACCGGGAGAGTCGTCGTCATCATCGAGGTATCGACTGGCGAGGTCACCGTATTGGTCGTCCTCGCTGTCTTCTTCGACTTCCTCGACGTCAACTTCTTCGACGTACTCTCCGTCGCCACGCAGTTCGCGCTCCAACGACGAGAAGTCGGTGGAGTAGGAACGGTACTTAAGATCGCGAGCGACCTTGGTCTGCTTCGCTTTAGCACGGCCGCGCCCCATTGTTCGGGTCAGCCCCCTCGCCTATTCATGCGGACGAACCGCTTCAGTGATCTAGTTTCTCGTGAGGCAAGGGTATCTAATCGCGCCAGCAACGCAAAGACGATCCCGACTCAGCGAGCCGGGTGCGCACCATGCAGTTGCACCGCAGCGGTGCCGTCGGTGGACGCAGTCGCCGTTCCCGCTACCCAGGACGCGATCCCGGCCGCGCTGAGCAGCTCCTGGGCCGGGGCGACCGAACTCTGCGGCAGCAGGACGACCATGCCCACGCCCTGGTTGAGGGTGGCTTCGATGTCGGGCTGAGACACCCCGCCCAACCTCTGGACAAGGTCGAACACTGCCGGCGGCGTCCAACTGGCCCGGTCGATGTCGACCCGGATCCCCTTCGGCAGCACCCGCACCAGGTTGTTGGCCAGACCGCCGCCGGTGATGTGACTGATCGAGTGAACCTCGACCGCACGGATCACCGCGAGCAGGTCACGGGCGTACACCCGGGTCGGGGTCAGTAGTTCCTCTCCCAGGGTGTGTCCAAACTCAGGCACCTCGCGGTCGAAGCCCCAGCCGGCATCGGCGAAGACCTTGCGCACCAGCGAGTAGCCGTTGGAGTGCAGGCCGGACGAAGCCAGCGCCAGCGCGACGTCACCGGCGACCACCCGATCGGGGCCGAGGATCTCGTCGCGCTCGACCACGCCGGTGGTCGCACCGGCGACATCGAAGTCGTCGACGCCGAGAAGTCCGGGATGCTCGGCGGTCTCACCACCGAGCAGTGCCGCTCCGGCAGCCGTGCAGGCCGCAGCGATACCGCCGACGATCGCGGCGATCCGCTCGGGGAAGACCTTGCCGCAGGCGATGTAGTCGGTGACGAACAGCGGCTCAGCACCGGTCACCACCAGATCGTCGACCAGCATGCCGATCAGGTCCCAGCCGATGGTGTCGTAGACGCCCATGGCGCGAGCGACGGCGACCTTGGTGCCCACACCATCAGTGGACGTGGCCAGCACCGGCTGGCGGAACTTCGCCAGCGCGGAAGCATCGAAGAAGCCGGCGAAACCGCCCAGTCCACCCAGCACTTCGGGACGATGGCTGCGCGCGACGGCGTCCTTCATCAATTCGACGGCGCGGTCACCGGCCTCGATGTCGACCCCGGCTGCGGCGTAGGCGCTCTGCTCAGCCACCCTGGTTCTCCAATCCCATCTCGGCGGCCCGATCGGCCGGAATCGGCACCGGGTAGACGCCATCGAAACATGCCCGGCACAACTTCTTCATCGGTCGCCCGGTCGAGGCCACCAGCCCTTCCAGGGTGATGTAGGCCAGCGAGTCGGCACCGATCGAGCGGCAGATCTCTTCTTCGCTCAGCCCGGGCGCGATCAGTTCGGCACGGGTGGCGAAGTCGATGCCGAAGAAGCACGGCCACTGCACCGGCGGCGACGAGATCCGCACATGCACCTCGGCCGCACCGGCTTCGCGCAGCATCTTCACCAACGCGCGCTGGGTGTTGCCGCGGACGATCGAGTCGTCGACCACGACCAGCCGCTTGCCTTCGATCACGTCGCGGATCGGATTCAGCTTCAGTCGGATACCCAGCTGGCGGATCGTCTGCGACGGCTGAATGAATGTCCGGCCGACGTAGGAGTTCTTCACCAGCCCCAGCCCGAACGGGATCCCGGACGCCTCGGCGTAGCCGATCGCCGACGGCGTCCCTGACTCCGGGGTGGGGATCACCAGGTCGGCATCGACCGGAGCCTCCAGCGCCAGCGTCCGGCCGATCTCGACCCGGGCGGCGTGCACCCGGCGGGAGTCGATGACGGTGTCGGGACGGGCCAGGTAGACGTACTCGAACAGGCAACCCTTGGGGTCAGCCTCGGCGAAGTGGGTGCTGCTCAGACCGGACGCACCGACCGAGATCAGCTCGCCGGGCTCAACCTCACGAATGAAGGTGGCGCCGATGATGTCCAGGGCGGCGGTCTCGCTGGCGACCACCCAGCCGTTCTCCAGGCGTCCCAGCACCAGCGGGTGAATACCCTGCGGGTCGCGGGCGGCGAACAGGGTGGTCTCGTTGCTGAACACCAGGCAGAAGGCACCCTTCAGCCGGGGCAGCACCTCCAAGGCGGCCTGCCGCAAACCGCTCTCGCCATGGACGGTGAGCAGCGCGGTGACCAGCGCGGTGTCGGAGGTGGAGTCCATCCGGTTCTTGCGCGGCACTTCGGGAGCGTCGGTGGACGTCTCCAGCCACTCCTGCAACTCATCGGTGTTGGTGAGGTTGCCGTTGTGGGCCAAGGCGATGCCGTAGTCGCGGGTGCCACGGAAGGTCGGCTGGGCGTTGCTCCAGGTACTCGCCCCAGTGGTCGAGTAGCGGCAGTGCCCGACGGCCATATGCCCGGTCAGGGAGTTCAGAGTGGCTTCGTTGAAGACCTGGGACACCAGCCCCATGTCTTTGAAGACCATGATCCGCTCGCCGTTGCTGACCGCCATCCCGGCCGATTCCTGGCCGCGGTGCTGCAAGGCGTACAAGCCGAAATAGGTGAGCTTGGCGACTTCCTCGCCAGGCGCCCACACGCCGAAGACGCCACAGGCGTCGCGTGGACCCGGGTCGTCGATGATGTCGTCACCCGGAAATTGCACGGCGACAGTCTACCGGGGCGGCGGGGTGATCAGTGCACCATGCGGATGTTGATCGGGTAGCGGTAGTTCTCCCCGTGGGACGCGGCGACGGCGGCCAGGATCCGGAGCACCAACCATCCCAGGATGATGACCGGGGTGGTGATGAACCCGATGAACAGGAACATCGCAAGGAACGACACAATCAGCGCCAGGATGTAGGTGATCTCGAAGTTCAGCGACTCAGCTGCGGCCGCCCGCACCCGAGCGCTCTCCTGGCTCTTGACGAGGTACACGATGAGCGGCCCGGCGAAGCCCAACCCGATCGCCGACGCTGCCAATGCCGACCAGTGGGCCGCCGCGGCCCACATGTTCTCGGCCTCCCACGTCATCGGGACAGCTGCCGCCGGTGCCGGAAGGTAGGTGCCCGGCGGGTAGCTGGACGGTGCCTGCTGGTAGGGCGGCGGCGCACTGGGCTGGGCATAGCCGGGCTGACCAGCGGGCGGAGCGGCGCTGAACTGCGGCTGGGCGTAGGCCTGTTGAGTGTGCCCGTAGGTCACTTGGGCGACCCGGTCGGGATTGCTGAGATCAAGTCCGGGAGGGGCGATGATCGGCTGGCTGAACGCGACCGGCTCGACCGCCTCCAGATCAGTGACCTCGGGCTGAGCGGAGGCGTCGTCGTCGAGGTCCAGCGAGCTGACTATCGCGTCGGGCTCGGCGATCGCCGGCTCGGACACTTCGGGAGCCACCTGCGCCGGTTCCGGAGTCTGCGAGGCATCCTTCGACTCGACGGCGGGACCGTCGGCTGCCGGGACGTCGACCACTTCGTTGTCTTCTGCCATGTCCTCAGCTTAGGCAGCGTCAAGGGCCGCTTCGCGGTCACCGGGTGACAAATGGGGGAAACCCCGGACCCGCCACGCGGCGGATCCGGGGCCGACTTCACCGACCCCCCGGTTCGGCTACTTCTTCACCTTGGCGGTCTTGGCCGAGGTCAGCGCCCGCGTCCCATAGCCGGCCTTGCTCACAGTCACCTTCACGGTGATCCGCTTGCTCTTGTCGGACTTGGTCAGCTTGTAGCTGGACTTGGTGGCCTTCTTGATCGCCTTGCCGTTGCGGTACCACTGGTAGGTGATCTTGTCCGGGCTCGGCGACCAGGTGCCGATGACGACCTTCAGGGTCTTCTTCACCTTGGCCTTGCCCGAGATCGCCGGGTTCGGTCCGGCCAGCACGCCTTGCGGCACCGGCGTGGCCGAGGCCGACAGGGTGGCGTCGGTGTAGCCGTCCCGAGAACCCGTGACGTTCACCGAGATGGTCTGCCACACGTCGGCCGCCACCACCGTGTAGGACGAGCCGGTCGCGCCGCCGATAGCAGCTCCGGAGCGGTACCACTGGTAGCGGACCGACGTCGCCGACGGCGTCCAGCTGCCGGGGTCGACCGTCAGCGTCTGACCGATCTGCGGCACACCGCTCAGCGTCGGCATGGCCGTGGTGAAGGTGCCGAGCGCCACCGCAGACGGCGCTGCCGAACGCGCGACCGCATCGACATAGCCGGACCGCTTGGCGGTCACCTTGACCGTGATCACCGCCGAGGCGTCCTTGTCGATCATCGTGTAGGTCGACGCGGTGGCCCCATCGATCGGGGCGCCACCACGCAGCCACTGGTAGCTGAACGAGTCCGGCTGCGGGCTCCAGGTGCCTTCCGACGCGGTCAGGGTGCTGCCGACCTTGTAGTCGCCGGAAACCTCCACCACGTCCGGGCTGGCGAAGTGCCCAGCCGCGGACACCTCCACCGGATCGGACTCGATCGCCGCCGTCGACTGGTAGCCGTTCCTGGTACCGGCCACGGTCACGGTCACAGTGCCGCCGACTTGGCTCTCCAGCAGCTTGTAGGTCGCCTCGGTGGCACCCTCGATCGCTTCGCCGTTCAGGTACCACTGGTAGCTGAACGAGTCGGGCACCGGGGTCCAGCCCTCCGCCTTCGCGGTCAGGGTGCGATTGGCCTGCGCCTGACCGAGGATCACCGGCTGCGAGGCGATGATGACGCCCTCGGCCACCACGGTCGCACCATCGGAGGCGATGGTGAGTTCGTCGTAGCCATGAGCCGAGCCGGTCACCTCGACGGTGATGTCGGCATTCAGATCATCGGCAGTGACGGTGTAGGTGGCGTGATCGGCGTTGGCGATCGGCGCACCGTCCCGGAGCCACTGGTAGGCCAGGGTCGGGGTCGGCGACCAGGTGCCGGCATCGGCGGTCAGGGTCTCCCCCACCACCCGATCACCGGACACGATGACCTTCTCCGGGGCGATGAACTGCCCGGCCGTGATCGTGTCCGTCGACGCCGAGGCCACCGTGGTGTCGGCGTAGCCGTCGGTCGTGCCGGTCACCACGACGCTGAGCTTCGCGTTCGCGTCGTCGAGGGTCACCGTGTAGGTGGCGCCGGTGGCCCCGTCAATCGCCTTGCCGTCGCGCTTCCACTGCAGGGTGGTCTCGCTCGGGACGGGCGACCAGGTACCGATCTCCGCGGTCAGGGTTTCGCCGATCGCCGGGGTTCCGGTGATGAGCGGGGTGGCCGCGGTGAACGTGGCCGGGGCGACAGCGTCGGGAGCAACCGAGCGCAGGGTGGTCGTCCGGTAGCCCGACGAGGTCGCGGTGACCTTGACCGTGATCACCTTGCCCTTGTCGGCAGGGGTCAGCACGTAGGAGCTGGCCGTGGCGTCGGTGATCGCACTCGTTCCCCGCATCCACTGGTAGCTCAGCGTGGTCGGCGTGGGCGTCCAGGTGCCCGCATCCGCGGTCAGCGTCGAGCCCACCACGTAGTCACCGGTGACATTGATCTCACTCGGCGCCGCGAACTCGGCAACCGGCACCTGCTCGGCGCTCGCACTGTTGGACGTGGCGCTCACATAGCCGTCGCGCTCGCCAGTGACGCTCACCGAGATGTACGTGCCCGCCTGCGCCTGGGTCACCACGAAGGTGCTGGCATCGGCGCCCGGGATCGGCTCGCCGTTGGCGAACCACTCGTAGGTGTACTTCGTCGGCTCCGGCGTCCAGACGCCGACGTCTGCGGTCAGCGTCGAGCCGACCAGAGCGTTGCCGGTGATCCACGGGCCCACCACCTGGAAGGCGCCCGCAGTCACCTTGCCGGTGTTGGTCGAGGTCAGCGTCACCGCCAGATAGCCGGCCTTGGTGGCAGTCACCTCTGCGGTGACGACCGTGTCATCGTCGTCGCTGGTCAGGGTGTAGGAGGCGGACGTCGCATTGTCGATGGCGACCCCGTCACGCAGCCAGCGGTAGGAGAAGCTGTCCGGCGTCGGCGTCCAGGTGCCGTGATCGACGCTGAGCGTCGAACCCACCACGTGATCGCCGAATAGGCCGACCTCTTCTGGGGCGATGAAGGCGGCCGCCGCCACGGCCGCCGTCGCGGCCGAGGTCGCGGTGGCGTCCGCATACCCCGACTTGGTGCCGGTGACGGCGAAGGTGATCGCCGCCCCCAGGTCGTCCGCACTCACCACATAGGTCAGGCCGGTGGCGTTCGGGATCGGCTGACCATCGGCCAGCCACTGGTAGCTGATCGTGCTCGGCGCAGGCGTCCACGCCGAGGTCGACGCCGTGAGCGTGTCACCCACGACCGCGTTGCCGGTGATCGACGGCTGCGGGGCGGTGAAGCTGCCCGCCGCCACGTCGACATCGTTGGTCGAGGTCAGCGACCCGTCGGCGAAGCCGTCGCTGGACGCCGTCACGGTCACGGTCACCAGGTGACCTTCATCGGCCGGAACCAGCAGGTAGGAGGAGGTCGCGGTGGCACCCTCGATCGGCGAGCCGTCCCGCAGCCACTGGTAGCTGATCTTCGACGGCGTCGGCGACCAGGTGCCCGCAACGGCGGTGACGAACTGCCCGACCGCCATGGTGCCGGTGATCGACACCTGCTCCGGCGCGGTGAAGGTGGCCTTGGCCACCGCCGCCGTCGCGGCCGACGTCTTGGTCAGGTCGGCATAGCCGTCAGCGCTGCCGCTGAC
>CAZLJN010000052.1:0-10829 GCA_964559815.1 uncultured Propionibacteriaceae bacterium | reverse complement strand
CCAGCCCGCCCTACACCTGCGTCTCAAAGGAGAGCCTCGTGAAGAAACTCATCAATGATCCGGCCAATGTGGTGGCCGAAACGCTGTCCGGCTTCCAAGCCGCACATGCCGACCTCGTGTCCGTCCATTTCGATCCCGACTACGTCGTTCGTGCCGATGCCCCGGTCAAGGGCAAGGTAGGCCTGGTCTCTGGTGGTGGCTCGGGCCACGAACCGCTGCACGCCGGCTATGTCGGCAAAGGCATGTTGGACGCGGCCGTCCCCGGTGCGGTGTTCACCTCACCGACGCCCGACCCGATCCTGGAGGCCACCAAGGCCGTGGACGGTGGCGCGGGCGTGCTGCACATCGTGAAGAACTACACCGGTGACGTGCTGAACTTCGAAACCGCGGCCGAAATGGCCGAGATGGAAGGCATCACCGTCAAGGCGATCGTCGTCAACGACGATGTCGCGGTGGAGGACTCCACCTGGACCGCCGGACGCCGCGGCGTCGGCGGCACGGTGCTCGTGGAGAAGATCGCCGGTGCCGCCGCCGATCGCGGCGACAACCTGGACGCCGTCCTGGCCGTGGCCGAGAAGGTCAACTCCCAGGTGCGCTCGATGGGGGTGGCGCTGACCGCCTGCACCGTCCCGCACGCCGGCAAGCCGTCCTTCGATCTGACCGACGACGAGATCGAGATCGGCATCGGCATCCATGGCGAGCCCGGACGTCACCGCATCCCGATGGCGCCGGCCGACGCGATCACCGATCAGCTGGTCGATCCGATCCTGGCCGACCTGAAGCCGGCCGCCGGTTCGAAGGTGCTGCTGTTCGTCAACGGCATGGGCGGGACTCCCGAGGCCGAGCTCTACATCGTCTACAACCACGCCCGCAAGCGCCTCGAAGAGGCCGGGCTGGTCGTGGACCGCTCCTTGGTCGGCAACTACATCACCAGCTTGGAGATGCAGGGCTGCTCGGTCACGGTGCTGGTGCTCGACGACGAGCTCACCGCCCTGTGGGATGCCCCGGTCCACACCCCCGCCATGCGGCGTGGCGTGTGAGGATTCGCAGGTGAGCGAAAACCTGACAACTGCCTGGGCGCTGGCGTGGATCGCCGGCGCCCAGGTGGCGATCGCCGAGCGCCGGATGGAACTGATCGACCTTGATCGGGCCATCGGCGACGGCGACCACGGCGAGAACATGGACCGGGGTTTCAAGGCTGTGGTGGCCAAACTCGACGCCGGTTCCCCTGATGTGGCCTCCGTCCTGAAGCTGGTGGCGGCGACCTTGATGTCGACCGTCGGCGGCGCGTCCGGCCCGCTGTACGGCACCGCGTTCCTGCGGGCGTCGAAGGCGGCTTCGGAGAACGAGATGGACGCCAACGGCGTGGTCGCGATCATCGCTGCCGCCCTCGAAGGCGTCGTGGCTCGTGGCAAGGCCACCACCGGTGAGAAGACCATGGTGGACGCCTGGACCCCGGCTCTGGCCGCGGCCCAGGAGGTTGCTGCGGCCGGAGGCTCGGCGACCGAGGCGTTGCGGGCAGCCGCGAACGCGGCGCAGGCCGGTGCCGAGGCGACCATTCCGATGCTGGCGACCAAGGGGCGGGCGTCCTACTTGGGCGAGCGTTCGATCGGTCACCAGGATCCGGGCGCCACCTCTACGGCCCTGTTGCTGGCGACGGCGGCGGATGCGGCGGAGGCCCAGTGAGCGTCGCCCTGGTCATCGTTTCGCATTCGGCGCAACTAGCTGCCGGACTGGTCGAGTTGGCGTCTCAGATGGCCAAGGACGTCCCGCTGCGGGCGGCCGGTGGCACCGACGACGGTCGGATCGGGACCTCGTTCGACAAGGTCAACGATGCCGTCACCGAGCTGCGGGCGGCCGGTCATGATGTGGCCGTGCTGACCGATCTCGGCTCGGCCACCATGACCGTGGAGTCTGTCCTCGACCTGCTCGACTCCGACGAGGCGGCGCACGTCCGCTTCGCTGACGGGCCGCTGGTCGAGGGTGCGGTGGCCGCAGCGGTCACCGCCCAAGTCGGCGGAGACCTGGACGCCGTGGTCGGTGCCGCGCGGGCGCGCGAGCTGTTCACCTGATTCGGCGGCCCGAGTCCCGTCTCTCGGCGGGGTTGAGGCTGCGGGCTGCCCGGTCGCAATTCGTTGACCGTGGAAGGCGCTGCCCCTAGCGTGATGCCATCACAGCGCCCCGCACGGGGAGGGGCCAGTCGCTCGATCGACAGGATCTGCCATGGTTGGCGCCCGCTTCACCCTCACTCGTCGGCTTCCGGTTGCGATCGCTGCCTTGGCCCTGGCCCTCACCTCGTTGACGGCGGTGCCCGCGCACGCGGGGACGCCGCGGAGTCTGTTCACCACCACCGACCGACCGGTGACGGCGGCGGTGGCGTCCAGCAAGACGGTCAATGTCGGCGTCCGCTTCTCGACCGCGTCCAGCGGGGTGATCACGGCGGTGAAGTTCTACCGCGGACCCCGCCAGACCAAGTCCTATGTGGCTTCGGTGTGGAGCTCGAAGAGCAAGCGGCTGGCCAAGGTCACCTTCCACGCGTCCACCACGGTGGGTTGGCAGACCGCGATGCTGAAGACACCGGTGAAGGTGAAGGCCAAGACCACCTACTTCGTCTCCTATCTGGCCACCGGCGGCCACTACCCGGTCACCAAAGGTGCCTTCGCCCGCTCCTTCAGCCATGACGGCATCACCATCCCCAAGAACGGCGGCCGCTACACCTACTCCCGCTCCAGCAAGCGGCCGACTCATTCCACCAAGACCAACTACTTCGTCGACGTGGTCTTCGTGCCCAACTCCTCGGCGATCACCACCGCCGAACTGCAGGCGGCAGCCACCAAACGGGTCTTCTTCGGACACCACTCGGTCGGCTGGAATGTGCTCAGTGGTGCCTCGGCGTTGTACAGCTCCGCCGGTATCGCCGGCCCCGACCAGGAGCTGATCAGCAGCCACGGTGCGGTGATCTCTCCGGCGAGCGGCGGCGTCCTGGCCCATGCCGAAGCCGGCGACAACGGCGATCCCGACGGCAAGGCGGACGACTTCGCGGCTTATCTGCGGGGCGGTGTCGGCGGCCAGGTGCAGGTGGCCGTGCTGAAGTACTGCTACGTCGACCTGTACGACGGCTCGGACGTCGCGGCCCGCTTCGCTCACTACTCCCAGACCATGGACGCCTTGGCGGACGATTTCCCGGGAGTCACCTTCATCTACGCCACCAACCCGCTGGAGGTCGACAGCGACGGCGCGAATCGGGCGCGGTACGAGTTCAACCAGCTGTTGCGCGCCAAGTACGGCAGCACCGGACGGCTGTGGGACATCGCCGCGCTGGAATCGACCCGTCCCGATGGCTCCCGGTTGACCGGCGCTGCCTACGGCGAGGAGCTGTATGCCGGATACACCAGCGATGGCGGGCATCTGAACGACGCCGGTTCGAAGGTGGTGGCCGCAGAGTTGCTGCGGCTGATCGCTCAGTCCTGATCCCCTCGTCCGCGCGGGGCAGCCGGTCGAGAACCGATAGAATCCGGCCAGGAGGCCGCCCGTGCAACTGGACCAGGTATTGCTGCTTGGCTCCGCTGTGCTGCTCGTTTCGATTCTGGCGGCTCGCTTCGGTACCCGCTTCGGGTTGCCCTCGCTGCTGATCTTTCTCGGGCTCGGTGTTCTGGTCGGCCAACTCGGCCTCGACTTCGACAATGCCGAACTCGCCCACTCTCTCGGCTTCGCGGCCTTGGTGATCATCCTCGGCGAGGGCGGTTTCACCACCAAGTGGACCGAGATCAAGGGCGCGCTACCTTCGGCCGTCCTGCTGGCCACCGTCGGTGTGGGCATCTCGGTCGCGGTGGTCGCTCTGTTTGCTCACTTCGTCTTGGGGCTCGACCCGGCGACCTCGGTGCTGTTGGGTGCGATCGTTTCGCCCACCGACGCCGCCGCGGTGTTCTCCGTGCTCCGCAAGGTGCCGTTGCCGCCACGGCTGAGAGCCACCATCGAAGCCGAGTCCGGCTTCAACGACGCCCCGATCGTGCTCCTGGTGGCGACGGCCACCCAATGGGCGATGGGGGGCGGCGCCGAAGGCGGACCGGTCTGGATGATCGTGCTGATCCTGCTGGAGTTGGCCGGTGGCGTGCTACTGGGAGTGGCCGTCGGCTGGTTGGGCGTGTGGATCCTGAAGCGGATCGCCTTGCCGGCGTCCGGCCTGTACCCGTTGGCCGCGCTGGGCTGGGCGGTGTTGGCCTATGGCCTGGGCAGCGTGGCGCATGTATCGGGCTTCGCAGCGGTGTACGTGACCGCCTTCGTCCTGGGTAACGGAAACCTGCCGCACCGGCATGCCACTCGAGGGTTCGCCGAGGGGATCGGCTGGATCGCCCAGATCGGCCTGTTCGTGATGCTGGGCATGCTCGCCGAACCGGGGCGGATCAGTTGGGCCTCGGCCGCAGCAGGCGTGGCGGCCGGTCTGGTATTGACCTTCATCGCCCGACCGCTGTCGGTGTGGGCCTGCGTCTCTTGGTTCCGGGTGCCGTGGCGGGAACAGGTGTTCATCTCCTGGGCCGGGCTGCGTGGTGCAGTTCCGATCATCATGGCGACCGTCCCGCTGGCCGCCGGTGTGCCCGGTGCCACCACCTTGTTCGATGTGGTCTTCGCGTTCGTGGTGGTGTTCACCGTGCTGCAGGCCCCGACCCTGCCCTGGGTGGCGCGCCGATTGCAGGTCTCTACCGGTGAGGACGCCACCGATGTCGAGATCGAGTTCGCGCCGTTGGACACCATCGCGGCAGACATGATGCAGGTGCACGTGCCCGATGGCTCGAAGCTGCACGGCGTCACGATCCGGGAGCTGCGGCTGCCGAAGAACTCCGTGGTGTCATTGATCGTCCGCGGCGGTGAGCCGTTCCCGGTCGGACCCGACCGGATCATCCGCCAAGGCGACGACCTGCTGATCGTCACCAACGGCGACGAACGCAAACGGGTGGAGGGACGCCTGCACAGCATCTCCGTGGGTGGGCGTCTCGCCCGCTGGCGGGATCTGTAGGCGCTACTTCGCCGGACTCGGGCTGGCGGCGGCGTTCCGCGGCGGCAGGCAGACCTTGCCGGAGACCGGCAGCGTCGTGTTCGGTGCGGCCGCGCGATCAGCCTTGGCGCCGAGCAGAATGTCGACCACATGATCGACCCGTCCGTCGCCCTGGACGATCGAGCCCGGGAAGAACTGCTGGACGAGCAACACCTCGGGGGAGTCGGCCGCGTTCCCGACGATCACGGTCTCGGCGACCTGGCGGTCATCGTTGTTGACCCGGATCACGTCAAAGCCGTACGCGCGCAAGTACTGGCCGGTGCCACGGGCGGTGCCGCTGGCAGCCCCGGCGTTCAGCACGCGCACCTGCACGAAGTTGGGGGTGAGCTTGTCGCCGACATCGGTCATCACGCACGGAGTGACGTTGCGGGGCACCGGCGCTTGGGCGGCCTTCATGCCCCAGTACCCGGCGCCGAGCACGAACAGGAGGAGGACGATCAGGGTCAGAGGGGTCTTCAGATACCGGATCGCCTGGGTCACCTGCTCCACGCCAACTCCCGTCGAATCGCCTGCCGCGCCGCCCAGACTACTTCAGTTCCAGAATTCGGGCGTGCATGGTTTCGCGCTGCTGCAGCGCAGAGCGGAGCGCGCGATGCAGCCCGTCCTCCAGGTAGAGCTCGCCGTTGAACCGCACCACATGGGCGAACAGGTCGCCGTAGAAGGTGGAGTCCTCTTCCAGTAGCGCGTCGAGGTCGAGGGTGCGCTTGGTGGTGACCAACTCGTCCAGTCGCACCTGTTGCGGCGCGATCGCCGCCCACTGCTTCTGGACGTAGCCGTGGTCAGGGTAGGGGCGGGACTCACCGACGCGCTTGAAGATCACCCGCTCAGTCTAGGCCGTCAGCCCAGCGGTAGGCCGGTGCTGCCGGCGAAGCAGTGAGGGCGCTTCTGGTCAGCGACCGGTGCCGGCGTAGACGATGGCTTCACCGTCGGCGTCCAGACCGAAGGCGGTGTGGCCGGCGCGCACGGCGGTGTCGACCTGGTCGATGTCGACCACCACCGAGATCCGGATCTCGGAGGTGGAGATCATCCCGATGTTCACTCCGGCCTCGGCCAGCGCGCGGAAGAAGCGCGCCGTCACGCCGGGGTGGGAGCGCATCCCGACGCCGACCACCGACACCTTGCCGACCTGATCGTCGTAGATGACCTCGTCGAAGCCGATCCGAGGCTTGACCGCCTCCAGCGCCGCGATCGCCTTGGCGCCGTCGGCCTGGCCGAGGGTGAAGGAGATATCGGTGCGCTTGTCGTCGTGCTTACTCACGTTCTGCACGATCATGTCGATGTTGATATCTGCCTCGGCCACCGCGGTGAAGATGTCGGCGGCTTCGCCGATCTTGTCCGGGACGCCGACGATGGTGATCTTGGCTTCGCTGCGGTCGTGCGCGATGCCGGTGATCAGCGGCTGTTCCATGCCTAACTCCTCGTAGTCGAGATGCTTCACCCAGGTGCCGGGCTTGTCGGAGAACGACGACCGGACGTGGACGGCGACGTGCTCGCGGCGGGCGTACTCCACACACCGCAGGTGCAGGATCTTGGCGCCGTTGGCGGCCATCTCCAGCATGTCCTCGTACCCGATCTCAGGAATCCGCTGAGCCCCGGGGACGATCCGCGGGTCGGCGGTGAAGACGCCGTCCACATCGGAGTAGATCTCGCAGTAGGCCGCCTCCAGTGCGGCCGCCAACGCCACCGCAGTGGTGTCGGACGCGCCGCGTCCCAGCGTGGTCACGTCCTTGGTGGTCTGGGAGACGCCCTGGAAACCGGCCACGATCACCACATCACCCTCGGCGAGGGCGGAGACGATCCGTCCGGGGGTGATGTCGATGATGCGGGCGTCGCCATGGGTGCCGGTGGTGATCACGCCGGCCTGCGAGCCGGTGAACGACCGCGCCGTCGCGCCCAGGTCATTGATCGCCATCGCCAACAGGGCAGCACTCATCCGCTCACCGGCGGTGAGCAGCATGTCGAGTTCTCGGGGGCGCGGGTTGGGAGAGACCTGTTGAGCCAGGTCGAGGAGGTCGTCGGTGGTGTCACCCATCGCCGAAATCACGACAACGACCTCGTTGCCGGCGTTCCGGGTCGCCACGATCCGACCCGCCACCCGTTTGATGCTCTCGGCGTTGGCCACCGAGGACCCGCCGAACTTCTGAACCACGCGCACCGCTCTACTTTGCCAGACAACAGCCAGGGACGTCTCGTGGGTTCACCCGATGGTCGTCCCACTTCTTGCTGACTAGCCTGGCGAGTATGAGCACGCAGTGGGCCAACTCCGAATCCGAACAGCACTGGCAGCAGCCCGACTTCTCCGCAGCGACCTCGTCCGCCCCGATCTACACCGGCGAGGTGCTCTCCGCCGGCCGACGTCCGACCGCGGTGGCGATGCCGGGCGAAGAAGAGGTGCGGCTGCGGATGTTGCGCCGTTGGCTGTTCCCCCTCGCCCTGGTCTTCGCGGTGATCTCGGGCGCCTGGTGGCAGGCGATCGTGCTGGCGGTCCTGGTGTCGCTGATCCTGCGGCACCGGATCCGGCAGCTGCGCTACCAGCGGCTGGTGGCCGCCGGCATCCTGGGCGCCGCAGGGCCGCAGCAGGCATCCGATCTACGATGATCAGGTGAGCACCCCACACAACGATGACCCGCAGAACTGGCAGCAGCCGTCCTGGAGTGACCCCGACCAGGTCAGCGCCACCGAGCCACCATTGATCGAAACCGGCCCGCCGCAGACGGGTGCCGTGCTCGTGCCGGCGACCCCGGCGCGGCCACCGAGCGTGGTGGAGTCGACGTTGAACGTGGTCGCCGCCGTCGCCTGGCCGCTGGCCATCGTGTTGGCGATCGCGACCGGCGAATGGTTGTGGAGCCTGGGTGCCGCCTTCGTGGTCAGCGCGGCGGCCGGTGCGATCAGCGGTGAGCTCCGCAAGCGCCGGGGCAGGTAATGAACCTTCGTTGGGGCATCGCCGGTCCCGGCAAGATCGCCGATGTCGTGGCCGCCGAGTTCGCGCTGGTACCGGGAGCGGAACTGGTGGCCGTCGGGTCGCGCTCGCGCGAGCGCGCACAGGCCTTCGCTGAACGGCACGGCATCGCCCAGGCGTACGGCAGCTACGACGAACTGTTCGCCGCCGACCTCGACGCGATCTACCTGGCCACGCCCCACGCCCAGCACACCGAGCTGGCCCTGGCGGCGATCGCCGCCGGCAAGGCGCTGCTGATCGAGAAATCCTTCACCACCTCGGTGGCCGACACCACCGCCATCATCGACGCGGCCCGGGCTCGGGGCGTGTTCGTGATGGAAGCGATGTGGACCCGTTTCCTACCCGCGATCAGCCACCTGCGCGAGCTGGTGGCCTCTGGCGCGTTGGGGCAGGTGCGGGCCGTCTACGGTGACCTGTTGGCCTTCCGCTCCTACGACCCGGACGACCGGCTGTTCAATCCGGCGCTCGGCGGTGGGGCGGTGCTCGACCTGGGTGTGTATGTGATCTCCTTCGCCCAGCAGTTCCTGGGCGAGCCGGAGGTCGTCCATGCAGTCGGGGGCCGGTTCGCCAACGGTGTGGAATCCGATGCCGGGATCCTGCTCGGCTTCGCTGAGGGCCGCTACGCCAACCAGTCCATCGGCTTCACCGCTCCCGGCCCGGGTCGCCAAGTGGTGGCCGGAACCACAGGCTGGGTGGAAGTGAAACCGCGCTTCCATCGGGCGGCCGAGTTGGTCGTCCAGCTGACCGGGGCCGAACGCCAGGAGTTGAGTTTCGACAAGGTCGGGGTCGGCTACAGCCACGAGATCGCGCACGTCGGGCAATGCCTGGCCGCCGGGCTCACCGAGAGCCCGGTGATGCCCTTGGCCGACACCCTCGCCGTCCAGCGCACCATGGCACGGGTGTTGGCCGCCCTCGGGCGCTGACCGGGTAGCCGAATTGCCCCTCGGCCTGGGCGGACGGCCAGCCCTCGGGCAGGCTGTTGGTCTCTCGACCTCACACCCAGGAGCCAACGATGGCCACCAAACTCGTGCCCTACCTCAACTTCGACGGCAATACCGCTGAGGCCCTGCGCTACTACCAGTCGGTCTTCGGAGGGCAGCTGACGATCGCCACCTTCGCCGATTTCGGCCTGACCGACATGCCCCCGGACGGCACCATGCACGCCGAACTCGTCGCCGAGCAGTTCACGGTGATGGCCTCCGACGCGCGCAGTGAGGACGTCGCCACCTGGCAGGGCACGCGGGTCTACCTGGCCTTCATGAGTGACGAACTCGCCCTGCTGACCGGCTGGTTCGACAAGCTGGCCGCCGAGGGGCGGATCGATCAGCCGCTGGCGAAGCAGGTGTGGGGCGACACCTACGGCCAAGTCACCGACAAGTACGGCATGGAGTGGATGTTCAACATCTCCAACCCCGGCGGTTGGTCGCAGCAGGGCTGAGGCGCGTGGCGTCCTAGTTCATCGCCTCCGGCTCGCCCACCGGGACGGCGCGGGCGGCGCGAATGCTGTCGACGGTGAGGACGACCAGAGCCACCCACACCAGCCCGAAGCCGATCCACCGGGGCAACGGCATCTGCTCATGGTTGACCCACACCCCGAAAGCGAACTGGATGGTAGGGGTGAGGTACTGGATCAGCCCGATCATGCTCAGCGGAATCCGGTGGGCGGCGGCGGCGAACATGACCAGCGGGACGGCGGTGACCACACCGGCGGCGATCAGGCCCACGGTCAGGCCCGGCCCTTCGCTGGTCAGATGCGAGGTGCCGGTGGCTTGCAGCCAGACCAGGAAGGCCAAAGCGATCGGGGTGAGTAGGGCAGTCTCCACGGTCAGTCCGACCAGAGGCGAGACCCGTCCGCCGACCTGCTTCTTGACCAGGCCGTAGACGCCGAAGGTGATCGCCAGGCTGAGGGCCACCCAGGGCACCTGTCCGTAGCCGATGGTGATCACGACCACCGCCAGACCGCCAACGCCGACGGCGACCCACTGTGCGCGGCGCAGCCTCTCCTTCAGCACCATCACGGCCAGGCCGACGGTGACCAGGGGGTTGATGAAGTAGCCCAGCGCCGCGTCGACCACGTGGTCGTTGAGCACGCCCCACACGTAGATCGACCAGTTGACCGTGACCAGGGCGCCGGCGCCGGTCAGACCCCAGAACAGCTTCCGGTCGGTGAGCACGTCGCGCAGGTGTCCAAGTTGGCGCCACAGCACCACCGCGATCAGGCAGAAGATGAACGTCCACAGCACCCGGTGCCCGATGATCTCCCACGGACCAGCAGCCGCCAGCAGCTTGAAGTAGAAGGGGAAGGCGCCCCACACCAGATAGGCGCCGAACGCCAGCATCAGACCCTTGCGGTCGAGTGCCTGCGGTGAGGCGGGACGGTTCACCGGCTCACCCTACCTCCGTGCCATCGATGAGAAGGCGGGACGTGCAGAAGGCCAGTCCCGACGAATCGAGACTGGCCCTCGGCCATAGTGCGGAAGTGGAAGGGACGACCCCGCCAGGCTGAACCCGGGCTTGACGAGGCCGCCCCTCCGGATCAGTGAGCGACTGCCTCGGCAGCGCCCGCTCCGGTCATGGACCGGACCTCCATCTCGGCCTGCAGGTCCGCGTCCGCAGGTTGCTTGGAGGTGATCGTCCCGATCACGCCGGCGATGACCGCCAACGGGATGCTGACAAGGGCCGGGTTGGTCAGCGGGAACAGCGCCAGGGGATGGGCGACCATCGCACCAGCAGCATTCTTGATCGGCAGCATGACTGCCGGGGAGAAGACGATCAGCAGCACCGAGGAGATCAGGCCGGTGTAGATCGAGGCGACCG
>CAZLJN010000051.1:4297-10842 GCA_964559815.1 uncultured Propionibacteriaceae bacterium | reverse complement strand
GCGCAGTGGCGCTCACCGCGTCCAGCGGCGCATCCTCCGTCGCTGCCGACACACAGCCCGCCACAGCCCTTCCCGCCAGCGTGAGCGCCTCCGCCGCCAACTCATGCAGCATCACCATCACCACCGCCGACGGCTACCAGAAGCTCGAGGCGGCCAAGCCGGGCCAGACGGTGTGCATCTCGCCCGGCACGTACAAGTTCCGGGTCACCCTGACCAAGAAGGCCACGGCCGCCAAGCCGATCGTCATCCGCGCGCTCGACCCGCGCAACCGTCCGGTGTTCGACTACTCCGGCTGGGGCGCCTACGTCGACGGCATGCCGCCCTTCCCCGGCAGCTACGCCGCTGGGGACGCGGTGCGCTCGGCCTGGCGGGTCACCGGCGCGTATTACACGATCGACGGAATCGTCATCAAGAACGCCAACAACCAGGCCAACGGCTGGAACACCGTCGACAACACCGCCGGCCTTCGCTACCTGAACTCCACCCATCTGAAGGTGAAGAACTGCCTGTTCAGCAACAACGACATGGGCGTCCAGGGTGGCGGTCACGGCACGGTGATCGAATACTCCGAGTTCGCCGCCAACGGCGTGCCGAGCAGCGACCAGTCGCACAACCTCTACATCTTGGGCGGGGATTCCTTCACGCTGCGCTCCTCCTACCTCCACGACGCGGTCGGCGGACAGAACTTCCACGTCCGCGCCCGCAAAGCGACCCTCAGCTACAACTGGTTCGAGAATGCCGCCGACTACGAGGGCGACATGATGACCAACCAGAAGAACTACGACCCGGGCGCCAACGGTCGCCAGAAGCTCGTCTTCATCGGCAACGTGGTGGTGCAGAACCCCAACCCCGGCAACCAGAACAAGCTGATCACCCTGTACAACGACGCCGGGAGCCCCAAACCGAAGATGGACGCCACCGTCTTGTGGAACACCTTCGTCTTCCGCGACACCGGCCTGGGCACCGCCGCCACCAGCTCAGCCCCGATCCAGTTCAGCAAGGCCACGCTGTCCGGCGGAAAGGTCGTCTTCTCCAACAACGTCGTGGCCGGCGTCGGCGCCCGCAGCGCGATCATCACCGGCTCCGGCTCAGGCAAGCTGTCATTCAGCGGAAGAAACAACTTCTTCCTCACCGGCTCTCGGGTCTCGAAGCTGACCAAGACCGCGTTCGCCCGCAACGCCGGGTTCGTCGATCCGGACGCCCGCAACTACCGCCTGAAGGCGTCCAGCCCGGCGGCAAAGCACGCGAAGAGCACGCTGGCGCCCCGCCCCAGCAAGTATTTCCGCACCCCGCCGACGCCGTTCGCCAACCCGCTGTCCACGGCGTTGGCCAAGCGCACACGCTTCACCAACCCGGGAGCGGTGCAGTAGCGCGAACCTCGGGCTAGCGCTTCCAGGCGGCCAGAATCCGGTGCACGCAGCGCTGAATCAGGCCGGAGGTGAAGGATGCCAGCAGATGGCCCTCCACGAAGCGCTCGGCGCGCAGCTGCGCCACGACCACCATGGCGGCCTCGGTCGGCGTCGCCTTGGCCAATGCCGCCTCATCAGCGGCCAGCGTCTTGCCTCGTGCCCACGAGGTGGTGTCGAACGGAATCTGCAGACCGGCGTGGGTGAAGGCGTCCACCAGCGCCGTCGCCTCGGCCGACAACGACGCGAACGCCATCCGCGAGGTGCCGTCGGCGCGAGCTACCGCCGCATTCCACTGTCCAGCCGACTCGCTGGCCTCCACAGCGGCCAATGCGGCCGCCAGCCCCTCCCAGTCAGAGGTCGACAACGCACCAAGCTGGGCCGCGTAGGCGGCCTTGATTTCTCTCACTGAGGTCCCGGACACCCGCGAACCTTATCGGTGCTTACACTCACCGCGTGCCCATGATCACTCCTGCGCTCATCGCCTGGTACGCCGCCCACGCGCGCGACCTGCCGTGGCGCCGTGAGGGCTTCAGCGCCTGGGGGGTGTTGGTCAGCGAGTTCATGCTGCAGCAGACCCCGGTGAACCGTGTCATCCCGCATCTCCAGGCCTGGTTGGAGCGCTGGCCCACCCCGTCCGCGCTGGCCGCCGAGCCGCCCGCTGAGGCGCTGAAGCAGTGGGCGAATCTGGGGTATCCGCGCCGCGCGCTATGGCTGCACCGCGCCGCGGTCGAGATCCGCGACCGCTTCGACGGCGTCGTCCCAGCCCAGGTGGACGACCTGCTCAGCCTCACCGGCATCGGCGACTACACCGCCCGCGCCGTCGCGGTCTTCGCCTACGGTCAGCGGCTGCCGGTGGTCGACATCAACACCCGCCGGGTGATCGCCCGCAGCCAGTACGGACGCAGCCAGCCCGGCCCCGCCGCCCGCCGCGATCTGGCCGACATGGACGCCCTCCTGCCCCACGACGACGCCGAGGCGGCTGCCTTCAACGCGGCCACCATGGAACTGGGCGCGCTCATCTGCACCGCCACCAACCCCCGCTGCGAGGCCTGCCCGATCGCCGACGACTGCCGCTGGCTGGCCGACGGACGTCCCGACACCGGCGACACCCGGCGCCGTCAGGCCACTTATGAAGGCTCCGACCGTCAAGCCCGCGGGGCCGTCCTGCGCACCTTGCGACATGACCCCACCAACGCCGTCCCGCTGGCCGAGGTCATCCCCGACTGGCCGGACGCCGCCCAGCGCGAGCGCGCCATCACCACCTTGATCGCCGACGGCCTGGCGCAGGTCAGCGGCAGCCTCCTGGAGCTTCCTCGGGCCCGATAGCCCCGCTCACCGGGCGCACGAATGCTCGGCTATCACGGCATCTGCGGCACGGTTTTCGGCCCGGCCAACGTACGAATTCACCCGGTGCTAGCGTGCATTACATCGGCGAACAATCGACGTCACCCAGGTCGAGAAGCCGCCACACACAAGGAAGTGGACTTATGAAGCAAGCGGATTTCCGGCTCGACACCACCGTTCGAGATGGGGTGCTGGAGATCAGCGCACGGGGCCGGTTGATCCTCGTCCATCCGATGGCGAACCGCGGCACAGCCTTCACCATCGAAGAGCGCGCGGGGCTCGGATTGTCCGGCCTGCTGCCCAGCCGGGTCACCACCATTGAAGAGCAGCTGCGGCGCACCTACGCCCAATACCTCCGCTCCCCCTCACCGCTGTCGAAGTTCATCTACCTGGCCCAACTGCGTGACCGCAACGAGGTGCTGTTCTATCGGCTGCTGAGCGAGCATCTCGAGGAGATGCTGCCGATCATCTACACCCCGACGATCGGCGAGGCGATCGAGCGTTTCAGCCACGAATACACCGGCGCTCGCGGCGTCTTCCTCTCCATCGACCACCCCGAAGCCGTCGAACAGTCCCTGCGCGACTTCGAACTCGAAGCCGAGGATGTCGATCTGGTCGTGGTCACCGACTCCGAAGGCATCTTGGGTATCGGCGACCAAGGAGTGGGCGGCTTCCAGATCGCGGTCGGCAAACTCGGCGTCTACACCGCAGCCGCCGGTATCCATCCGCGCCGAGCGATCCCGGTGGTGTTGGACGTCGGCACCGACAACCTCGGCCTGCTGAACAGCGACATGTATCTGGGCGAGCGGCATGCCCGGGTGCGCGGCGAGCGCTACGACGAGTTCATCGATCTGTTCGTGACCACCGTCACCAAGCTGTTCCCCAACGCGCTGCTGCACTGGGAGGACTTCGGCGCGGCCAACGCCCACCGCATCCTCAATCGCTACAGCGACCAGATCGCCACCTTCAACGACGACATTCAAGGAACCGCGGCCGTGGTGTTGGCCGCCGTCCTCGCCGCGGTGCGGCTTACCGGAACCCAGCTGCCGCAACACCGCGTCATGATCTACGGGGCCGGGACGGCCGGGGTCGGCGTCGCCGACCTGATTCGGGAAGCGATGGGCCGCAAGGGGCTGGACGATGAGGGCGCCTATCACCAGTTCTGGGCCTTCAACTCCAAGGGTCTGATTCTCGAGGACAGCCCGGGAGTCAGAGACTTCCAGGTTCCCTACGCTCGCCCCCGCGCGGACGTGGCCGGCTGGGACGTCGATAATCCCGATCGGATCAGCCTGATCGAGGCCGTCCGCCAGGTGCGGCCCACCATCTTGATCGGAACCTCGGCCCAGCACGGCGCCTTCACCGAAGAGGTGGTCCGTGAGATGGCCGCGCACTGCGAGCTGCCGATCATCATGCCGCTGTCCAACCCCACCAGCCGCGCCGAAGCCCTGCCGTCCGACATCCTCGAATGGACCGATGGACGGGCGCTGATCGCGACCGGCAGCCCGTTCGGCACCATCAAGCACGGCGAGATCTACCACACCATCGCGCAGGCCAACAACGCCTTGATCTTCCCCGGCCTGGGACTGGGGGTCTCGGTGGTGCAGGCCACGCGCGTCAGCGCCGAAATGATCTATGCCGCGGCCGACGCCCTCGCCGGCCTGATGAACGAGTACCGGCCCGGCGCCTCGCTGCTGCCCTCGATGGCCGACCTTCGACTAGTCGCGGCCACGGTCGCCAAGGCCGTCGCCGAAACGGCCCAGGCCCAGGGTCTGGCCCGGCGTCCGATGACCAATCCGATCAACGACATTTACCAGCACATGTGGAAGCCGAGGTATCCGAAGCTGGAGATCCTGCCGCCGCGCCAGCCCTGAACGCCGGGCCGTCAGCCCGGATAGCATCGAGGCATGAGCGCTGTCACCGCCTGCCCATCCTGCGGCACCAAGAATCGCGTCCCTGTGGCTTCCTCGGGACGCCCGCAGTGCGCCTCCTGCCACGCGTCGCTGCCGTGGCTGGTGAACGCCGGCGATGCTGACCTCGACGCGGCACTGAAGACCAACCAGCTCGTCCTGATCGACCTGTGGGCGCCGTGGTGCGCGCCGTGCCGCATGGTCGCGCCCATCCTGGAGCGGCTCAGCGTCCGCTACGCCGGACGGGCGAAGGTGGTCAAGATCAACGTCGACAACAACCGCCGCAGCTCGGCCCGCTTCGACGCCAGCTCCATCCCCACCCTGGTGATGGTGAAGGACGGCGAGGTCGTCCAGCGCCTGGTCGGTGCCCAGCCCGAAGCCTCACTGGCCAAGCAGATCGACCGTTTGCTCGGCTGAGCGACAATCGCCGCGAGTGTTGTCACTCGACCCGGGCAATTGATCGAATCCTGTTGGTAAGTTTCCATTCAGATTCGGTGTCCCTATCGGCAAGGAGTTCACCATGGCGGCTTCATTCAACCCACCTCCAGGCTGGCCGGATCCCCCAGATGGATGGAGCCCTCCGCCCAACTGGTCGCCGCCCCCGGAATGGCCGCCCGCACCGCCCGGATGGGTCTTCTGGGTTGACCCGCAGCAGCCTGGCGTGGCTCCTTTGCCGCCGACAGCGCGGGCCCCCGAAGTACCGACCCCACCGATAGCGCAGTCGGCTGACTCATCTCCCAGGCGCGCGGGAGGGCTGTTCGGACCACGCAAGTCGGACCTGAAAGACGAAGTCAACGAGCTACGCGAGACCCTCACCACTCTCGGCGCGCTTCCGGCTGTCGAGGTACAGCGCGAGATCCTTCGTCTCCAATCCCAGCTTGAGGACCTAGAGGCAGAGGTGAGTCGCCGACGAGGCGAACTCCAACACGTCCAAGCCGAAATAGTGCAGACCAATGAGATCGCGCAGCTTCAAGAAGCAGGCATCTACGAATACGCACACCCACTCTCTGACGCCGTTGCTTACAAGGACCTACTCACTCGAGTAAAAGCGGACACCAAGGAACTCGTATCCGCTGGCCGTGCAGTCGCGGCGACCACCACATGGCAGGTCAACGGATCTTCGGCACAGGGGCGGAAGATGGTTGCCGACTTTTCGAAGCTGCTGCTGCGTGCGTACAACGCTGAAGCCGACAACTGCGTTCGCACCGTTAAGCCCCACACGCGCAGGACATCACTCGAGCGCCTCTCAAAGGCCGCAGCCACCATCGCACGCCTTGGCAAGACCATGGATATTCGCATCACCTCGGAGTATCACCGCGTTCGCCTCTACGAGATCGAGCTCACCGCCGACTACCTCGCCAAGGTGGAGGAAGAGCGCGAGCGACTGCGCGAGGAGCGCGAGCGCCTCAGGGACGAGCAAGCTGCGCAAAGGGAGATCGACCGCGAGAAAGCCCGCCTCGCCAAGGAGCAGGCCCACTACATGAACGCACTCCAGCGGCTACGCGAGGCGGGCGAGTCCGATGAGGCGATTGCGGAAATTGAGGCCAAGCTCAGCGAGATCGGTCTCGAGATCGAGAAGGTTACGAGCCGGGAAGCCAACATCCGGACCGGCTGGGTCTACGTCATCTCCAACATTGGCGCGTTTGGGGAGAACATGGTGAAGATCGGGATGACTCGACGCCTAGAACCGATGGACCGCGTTCGGGAACTGGGTGACGCCTCCGTCCCATTCCGCTTCGACGTCCACGCCCTCATCTTCAGCGACGACGCGGTCAGTCTCGAGGCCAGGCTCCACCGGGAACTGCAGGACCGCAAGGTCAACCAGGTGAACGCGGCCCGTGAGTTCTTCTTCGCCTCGCCTGCCGAAGTGAAGGACGTTCTCCAG
>CAZLJN010000051.1:0-4287 GCA_964559815.1 uncultured Propionibacteriaceae bacterium | reverse complement strand
AGCGCATTGACGGTCAGCACCTGATGGAATATCGAGACCTGCCTGAGGCCGCCGAGTGGAGGGCAAGCGGCTCGCGACGCGCTGTCGACTTCGCGAGGCCACCGGCCGACCACCCCGCCAGCACCCCCGTCTAGTCCCGCGCCTTCGCACCTGTCAGTGCCAAAACGGGTTGATCAGCGTCAACCCAGCAACCGTCTCGAAGTCGCGGACGTTTCGGGTTGCCAGCTGATAGCCGCCAGCCAGGCAGATGCCGTCAATCTGAGCATCGGCCAGCGATAGCGGGCGCCCGGTCCGTTCGGCTGCCACCAGCGCATCCGCGGCCTCCCGAGCGGCAGGTACGTCGTAGACCACGATGGCCTCATCGAAGTCGTCGACAAGGGTTCTCCAGCGCTGAGTCAAGGCCCGGCGACGCTTGCCGTCGGGCAGGCGCCCCAGGCCGCGCTCGATCTCCTCCACGGTGATCACGCAGATGGTCAGCTCGGCTGCTCCCAGGTTCGCTGCCCAGGCTGACACCGCCTCATCGGGGTGGTCTCTCATGAACTCCGAGACCACATTGGTGTCGGCCAGGATCACTGCAGATCCACCGATCGCGGGTGCGCATCGCGTGCGGGCAACTCAAGATCGACACCGCCCACCTGTGTGACAGCTGCGCGCAGCGACACCAAGAAGTTCTCCTCGGGCACCTCAACGGCAGCACGCAGGATCGCACGCACCTCAGCCTCCACTGAGCGTCCGTGCTTGGCCGCCCGGCCACGTAGACCGGCGTGCGTTCGCTCATCAACCTGCCGAATCGTCAACGTCGCCATCCCACACCTCCTGCTAGCAATGCTAGCAGTGCGCGCTACTTCTTCAGCGGGACGTAGCCGGCGTCGGTCACCGCCTGGGTTCCGTCGGCCGTGAGCATCCAGTTCATCACCTTGCGCGCGGGGCTGTTCTCGGGCTCGTCGGCCCGGATCACCACGAAGAAGTCGTTGCCGTAGGGGTAGTCGCCGCTGGCGATGGTCTCCTTGGACGGCTGGACGTCGCCGACCCCGAGCATCTTGATGCCGGGCACCGCGTACATGTTGGCCAGGTAGTAGTAGACGCTGTAGCCCAGGGCATTGCCGGTGTTGGCGTAGCTGGACACCCGGTCGATGATCTCGCCCATCTCGGCGGTCACCATCTCCTTCGGTGCCGGCGCCATCTTGGCGTCATGCATCACGTATTTGCGCATCAACGCCTGCGAGCCCGAGGCCTCCGGACGCTGGTAGGCCACGATCTTCTGATCGCTGCCGCCCACCGAGGACCAGCCGGTGATCTTGCCGGTGTAGATGTCGCGGTACTGCTCAGCGGTCAGGGAGGTCACTGGGTTGGAGGCATTGGTGAAGAACACCAGCGCGTCCCGTCCGATGGGGTGGGACTCCAGCTTCACCCCCGAGTCCTTGATCTCCTTCACGGTGTCGGCATCGGCCTCGTACACCAGCAGCAGGTCCGCAGAGCCGTCCACCAGGTGCAGGTAGGCGTTCGGCGTCCCGGTGGTCTTGATCGCATTGTCGGCCTCGGTCGCCGGGGCTCCGGTGAGCCGCTGCATCACCAACGAGATCAGCGGAATGTTGGCCGTCGATCCGTCGATTCTCGGCAGCGTGGCCATCGTGAAGCCCGGCGTCGCCCCACCGGAGGGGGCACTGCCACTAGGCGAGGCCACCGGCGACCCGACGCACCCTGCCAGCAGCGCGACCGCCACCATCGCCAAAACCAACCGTTTCACCATGTCAATCCTCCAATTGGGTGTAGCGACTCTGCTGGTATCGCCACGTGCCGTTGCCGTCCACAAAACCCTCCATGCCACCTGACGTGACCCAGTAGTAGGCGTAGCCCGCCTCGGGCGCCGGATCTGTCGTGGCCGCCACCGATGCGAACGGGGTCACCTGGCCGGCGGCGTTGAGCACCATCGGCGCCACCATGCCGGCGTGTGAAGTACATGACACCCAGATGTTGGCCGCAGCCTCGCATGAACTCTTCGCCGCCAGGGTGACCACTTTGTCGGAGCCGACCAGGTAGATCCGTTGAAGGACCTCACCATCGCCGGTGGCGGCCTCAGCGAAGAACGCCGGGCTGAGCACCTGGTTGAAGCCTTGCGGCAGCGGCTTCTTCTCCGATGCGGGGAGCTGCACCATCGAGGTCGCCCCGCCCTCGGTCACCGCGCACGCCCCGGTGGCGATGCTGCAATTGATGTCCGCCGATCCGGGCGGAATGATCGTCGACAGGTCCATGCCCAGCAGCCCGCGCTCGGAGCCGCGGGTCACCAGATAGCCCACCACCGTGTTGCCCGGATCGCTGTACAGCTCCTGAATTTCGTCCCAGGCGCCACCCAGCGGCTTCATCGAAGTGTTCATGAAGGTGTACTGGTCGCCGTCCGGGATCACCGAGAAGCCGTTGTTGAACCCGGTGGCCTCAGTCAGGCTCGGCTTCAGCAGCCACCCGCCCATCGAGTCGATGACCCCCACCTTCACGTCCTTGGTGGTCAGGTCGCGGCGCCGGTCAGTCACGATCAGCTGCACGCCGTCACCGATGGTGGCCTGTTCGTCCAGGTATCCCGGATGGGGGATGCGCGTGTTGTTGAGCAAGTCGTCGAAGTATTCCCCCCGAGGGTCGGACACGTTGACGCTGGCGGGATTCACCACCGTCAGGTGCCGGTTACGGCCGATCGGAATCTCGATCTTGCCGGTGACCACGTTCAGCAGACCTTCGTCGGACTTGCTTGCTTCGGCATCGATGATGTGCCGGATGATCACCCGATCCATTCCGCCGCACACCGTGTCAGGGGTGGGCGACTGCATCAGCAGCTTGCCCGTGAGGTCGTAGATGTCGTCCTTCTGCTCGCCGATGGAGGCGATCACGAAGGAGACCCGGCCCTCCTTGTTGGTGCAGTATCGGTACCCGTCGTAGCGCTGCGGCACCACCAACTTGCCGCTCACATCGACGAAGCCGTAGAGGGTGTAGACCGCTTCGCCGCCTTCGTCTCCCACCAGACTCAGCGGCGCCGCCCACAACATCGCTCCCCCGTCGGAGGCCGGCATCTCGGGGACCCGCGCCGGGGCCGATGATGATGCACCTGATGATGGCGGGGAGGCAGGAACGCCAGAAGGAATGGACGTCGGGGTGGTGCACCCGGCCAAAATCACGGCGGTGAGCACAATGGCAGATCGTGGGATGGGCACATCTCATCGTGGCATCGGCGAGGATCAGCAACAACAGCAAATGGCCGCGCTGATCTGAGGTTTCCGTGAAAAGACGCTCGCCGATGACCTGATGATTCTTAGAATCCCGCTCAGCTCGGTCCGTGGCGACGTCCGCCGCCGAACAGCACCGCCAACAACGGCAGCGCCGCCGCCCCCATCAGAATCCTCGCCAGCACCGGTTCGACAGTCCACAACATCGCACCGGATACCAGCAATGCTGCGAAGACCATCGCGAATACGGCCCGATTCGCCGCTCGCTCCAGCCGCCCCATTCGCCACTCCATGACCGGCGTCCGCACCGACAACTCGCCACGCTCAACCGTCGTCAACACCCGATCGACCCGCTTGGGCAGCGCGATCAGAGTCTGAACGACCTTGCCACCCTCGGAGGTGATGGTGTCCCAGTTGAGCCCGCCCTCGCCGGAGACCAGGTTGGTGGCATAGGGCGCCAGCGCCGACCACACATTGAACTTCTCGTCCAATCCGGTGCACATGCCCGACAACATGGCGATCGTGCGACCCAGCAGCAGCAGATTCTCCGGCAGCTGGAACGGCATGTTCACCATCAGATCGCGGAACTGCAGCCCGAAACTCATCATTTCCTCGTGGCTGACATCGCGCAGATCACCCATGGTCATGCCGCCGAATCGGTCGAATACCTGCGCGGCGGCCAACTCCAAGAGCTTCACGTCAGCGTCAGGCAGCAGTACGTCCAATTCCACAAAAGCGGCCACCAGCCGGGAGGCATCCTGAACGGTGATCGCGATCAGCGCCTCCCGCAGCCCATCGCGCAGATTGTCGGCGATCCGTCCGACCATGCCGAAATCGATGAAGGTGAGCTCGAACTCACCCGGTTCCCCGGTGGGCCGGACGAAGAGATTGCCCGGATGCGGATCGGCATGGAACACCCCGTCGGTGAAGATCTGCTGCAAATACAGCTCCACCAGCTTGTGCGCCACCTGCCCGCGGTCGATGCCGGCTGCGGTGATCGCCTCATAGTCGCCGATCCGGATCGCAGTGACGTCTTCGAGGGTGAGGACGCGGCGGGTGGTGTGCTCCCAGGCCA
>CAZLJN010000050.1:0-11056 GCA_964559815.1 uncultured Propionibacteriaceae bacterium | reverse complement strand
GGCACGGTGGGAGGAAGGTGTGCGCAGCGAGTCTGTGGCCGAGTTGGTCAGCGCATATCTGGCCACTCAGGTCGGCGTGCTCCAGGCGCTGGAAGTGCCGGTGATCCGCGATGAGCCCGAGGCCGTGCATCGCAGCCGGGTAGCGACGCGGCGGTTGCGCTGCACGCTGCGCACGTTCGAAGGTGCGTTCCGGGCCGTTGCGGTGCGCGGGTTGCGCGAGGAGCTTCGCTGGCACGGCGAGATGCTCGGTGCGCCGCGCGACACCGAGGTGCTGACCGCTCGGCTCACCGCGATGTTGGACGAACTGGAACCCGACCACGCCGACGCGGTGCGTGACGCGGTCAGCAAGGCCGTCGCCGGTCACCACGAGCAGGCCCACGCCGCCTTGGTCACCAGCATGCTCACTGATCGGTATCGCCGCTTGCAGCTGGCGCTGGAACAACTTCTCGCCGCCCCGGCGCTGCATGCGATGGCGGGGGAGTCGGCGAGCATCCTGTTGCCGCAGATGTTCGAGCAGGCGGTCGCGCGGGTGCGCCAGGGAGTGGCCCGCGCAGAGGCGCGGCCGTCCGACCTGACCCGGTGGCATGAGGTGCGCAAGGCTGCGAAGTCGGCCCGCTACGGTGCCGAAGTAGTGGCCGCCCTGCACCCGGATCAGCCGGACTCTGCGGTCGTCGGCTGGACGCAAGTCACCACCCATCTGGGAGCGGTGCAGGACGCGGTGATCGGCAGCCAGTTCATCGCCGACCTGTCGTGGGCCGCCGTGCAGGAGGGAGCCTCGCGGGAGCCGTTCGACGAATTGCGGGCACGCGAGGACCAGCTGCTGCGCGAGTCATTGGCGGCCGGACGCGCCGCGCTGGCCGAGGTGCTCTAGCTCAGCGCGCGATGTCGGCGAAGCGTGCCTGGGTGAGTCGAGCCAGGTCGGCCGGCGCCAGTTCGACGTCGAGCCCGCGGCGTCCGGCAGACACGAAGATGGCGTCCCACAGTTCGGCGGTCTCATCGATCAGGGTGGGCAGGGCGACCTTCTGGCCCAGGGGGGAGACCCCGCCCAAGATATAACCGGTCGTCCGGGTCACCAGGCCGGCCTCGGCCAGGACGGCGCGCTTGGCGCCCAGCGCGGCAGCGAACTGCTTCAATCCCAGCTGCCCCGACACCGGCACCACCGCCACGGCCAGTTCGGGCCGGGTGGAGCCTAGGTCGATCACCAGGGTCTTGAACATCCGATCGGGGTCGATGCCCAACGCGTGGGCGGCTTCCAGTCCGTAGCTGGTGACGGCGGGGTCATGGTCGTAGCTGTGCAGCTGGTAGCTCACACCGGCCGCCTCCAGGGCGGCCGTCGCAGGGGTGGCGGCCATGATCAGACGAACGGTGCGACCGCAGCCACCAGCAGGGGAGCCACGATCAGGGCCGGGAGGAAGTCGCCGATGGGGACCTGCTTGATGTTCATCAGGCGCAGACCCAGACCGAGCAGGATCACGCCGCCGGCGGCGGTGAGAGCGTCCAGGTGGGCTTGGGGCAGGACATTGCCCAGCCACAGGCCGAGCACGGTGAGTGCGCCTTGATACAGGGCCAACGGGATCGCGGAGAAGGCGACACCGATACCCAGGCTGGTGGCGAAGGCCATGGCGGCGAAACCGTCCATCACCGCTTTGACGATCAGCTGGTCGGCGCCGTGTCCCATGCCGTCGCTGAGCGAGCCGAGGATCGCCAACGGGCCGACGCAGAAGATCAAGGTGGCAGTCACGGCGCCCTCGATGAAGGTGTGCTGATCGGCGCCCTTGGCGAAGCGCTGCCGCAGCCAGTCGGCGGCGCCGTCGAGGCGGTCCTCCAGCCGGATCACCGAGCCGATCACACCGCCGATGAGCAGAGCCCCCAGCACGATCAGCAGCCGCACGTTCGGCCCGACCGCCTCGGCGAAGGCGGACGAGAACCCCTGGGCGATGGACTGGGCGCCGATCACCAGCGAGACCAGGCCGAGGATCTGGGTGACCACATGGCGGGTGCGTTCGGGGAATCGATGCCCGACCACCAGCCCCAGAATGCTGCCGACCACGACGGTGATGACATTGATGACCGTGCCGGCGCCGATGAACATGGGCGCCATTCAATCACGCGGGCACCCTCGACTCGGACCGGGGTTCAGCGAATGGTTGAGGGGCGTTCACCAGGTTGTTGCCATCGCGTGGGGCGGCTGTGGCCCACTGGGATGGAAAGGTGGTGAACCGATCCGATGTCCAGTGGTGAACGCCCAGAGGTGAGCGTGATCATCCCGGTGCACAACGGTGCCGCCTTCATTGGCGACGCCCTGGCCGGGCTGGCCGAACAACTGCCCGATGCCGGCGCGCTCGAGGTGATCGTTGTCGATGATCACTCCACCGACGCCAGCGCGGACATCGCGGCCATGACGGGAGTACCCGGGGCTCGACTGCGGGTCATCGCCAGTGCCGGGCACGGGGTATCCGCGGCCCGCAACGCGGGTCTCTCGCAGGCCACCGGACGTCTGATCGGCTTCCTCGACGCCGACGACTGGTTTGCACCTGGGCGGCTGGAGATACTCCGCACTGCGCTCGATCGTGTGAGCGCCGACTTCGTGCGCACCGACGTGGTGTTGGTCTCCGGAAGCCGACGCACCCTCCTGACCGCGCCGGAGTCGCGCCGAGGTGTCCGACTTCCCGGCAGGGCGGGCATCCTGCCTGCGACCTCACGCACGATGGTCGACCACCCGGCGATGTTCGCCGGGCTGTTTCACCGCCGGCTCGTCGATGACGGACTGCTGCGATTCGACGAGGAGCTACCCAGCGCCGAGGACCGGGAGCTGATCTGGCGGCTCCACCTGGCCGACACCGCCTATGTGGTCGCAGATGCGCCGGGGGCGTTCTATCGGCGCGGCCTGCCGCGCTCGCTCACTCAAGCAGACGATCAGCGTCGGCTCGGCTACCTGGCCGCGCTGGATGCGGTTCGACGCGGTCTGACCTGTGACCCTGACCAGGAGCGGCTGATGGCGAAGCTGGTGCAGACGCTATTGGCGCTGACGGTGCAGCATCTCGGCCAGACCCGGCGGCGGCCGGTGCGTACGGCACTGATCAGACAGGCGGCGCAGGTGCTGACCGCCGTTCCGCGCCCGATCGTGGCCGCCGCGGTCCACCAGGTCGACGTCCAGCGTCGCGACGTGCTGGCGCCGGTGCTACGCCGAGCGGGAATGCGCCGATGACGACGCTGGCCGCGATCCGAACCGGGGCGGGCCTGCGACTGCTGCGCGCGGCAGTCTCTCGTTCGGGTTTCGAGCACCCCCGCACCTTGCTCACCTGGTCGGATGCGCTGATCCCCGAACTGGTTCCCGCGACGGAGGTCGTGGCCGGGGAGTTCGAGGAGGTGGTCGATCTCAACGGACTCGTGGCCCCTTTCCATCCGGCCGAATGGGACCCATCAGATGTGGAGTTGTCATTGCTGTCGGCTGTACTGGCCCCACGGACGGCAGCGGTGGACACGCTGGTGGTGGAGGACCTTGATCACAAGGTGGTCCGCGCGCTGACCCGCTTGATCCCCGGAGCGGCGATCCATGTGCTTCAGCCGGGTCTGGATGCCTATGGTCCGCCTGCGAGCCGGCGTGAGGTGGGACTGGATCATCGGGTCGCCGCGCATTGGTACTTCGAGCATCTGCCGCAGCTCCAGCCGGTTTCCGGTGGGGTGGCTCGGGGCATTCCGCTTGACCTGGCGCGGGGCCGTCCGGGGGAGTGGGCGCTGGTGTTGGGCAGTGATCTGGCCACCGTCGGCGTGCTCACCGCGGAGGCGGAGTTGGAGTTGCTGGTCGCAGCGATTCAGCTGGCCGCTGCCGAATCGGGCCCCATTCGGGTGCATCCTTCGCCGGGGATGCCTCCGGCGCTGGTGGCGCAGGCACGCTGGCGCTGCCAGGGGTGGGAGACGCGGTTGGAGTGGGGGGACTCCTCGATGGCGAGGCGCTGGGGCACGCCGTCAGTGGCCATCGGTGTGGATGCCGTCGAACTCTTGGCGCTGCAGCGGGCCGGGGCCCGGGTGCAGACAGTGGGTCTGGGGCAGCTGCTTGCGTCGCTGACCTCCTTTCAGCATCCGCTGCGGCTGCCGTGGACCCTGCTGGACTCACAGCTTCGCCAGGATCGGGCGCCGGTCGGCGATGATCTCGCCCAGGATCTGCTCGACGCGCTGTCCTACGTGATCCGGCCCGAATGGCGTCCGGAGAGGGCCGAGCGGGCCCGCGCCGCGCTGGCTCGCCTGCCCGAGGACGAGCGCCGACGCTACTTCTGGCGACTCCGCCTGGAGCGCCTGGGTCTGGTGCCGCCGCCGGCGCGGCGTCACCAGTGGTGGTATCGGGTGCGCACCGGTGGTCTCGTCCGGCCCCGCCGCCGAGCGGCCCTAGAATGACGGCGTGCTGCGAACCATAGATCTGCGAGGCGTCAGCGTGCCCGACTATCGGGCCGTCGTACCCCGTGCCGCTTTCGACGTGGAGGCCGCCGTCGCTGCGGTGGCTCCGATCGTCGCTGCGGTGGCGGAGCGGGGCCAGGAGGCCCTGGCTGAGTTCAGCGAGCGCTTCGATCATGTGCGCCCCGTGCACTTCCGGGTGCCGGCCGAGGCGCTGGCTGCTGCCGAGGCGGCGCTGACCGACGATGTCCGCCAGGCCTTCACCGAAGCCATCCGGCGCCGTCGGCTGGTCGCCGAGGCCGAGGCCCGCAGCGTCCCCGCGCGGGTCGAGTTGGCCCCCGGCGCGTTCGTCGAGCAGAAGCTGATCCCGGTCGAGCGCGTCGGGCTGTACGTGCCGGGTGGCCTGGCGCCGCTGGCGTCCAGCGTGCTGATGAACGTGGTGCCCGCCCAGGTGGCCGGGGTATCCTCGATCGCGGTGGCCAGCCCGCCGCAGGCCGATTTCGATGGCCTGCCGCACCCGAACATCCTGGCCGTGTGCGCGCTGCTGGGCGTCGAAGAGGTCTACGCGGTCGGCGGCGCGCAGGCGATCGCCATGTTCGCCTACGGGGTGGACGGGCTGTGCCCGGCGGTCGATCTGGTCACCGGTCCGGGCAACATCTACGTGGTCGCCGCCAAGCGGCTGCTGCGCGGACGGGTCGGCATCGACTCCGAGGCCGGCCCCACTGAGATCGCCATCCTGGCCGACGACAGCGCTCAGCCCGCGTTCGTGGCTGCCGATCTGATCTCCCAAGCCGAGCACGATCCAATGGCCGGCTCGGTGCTGGTCACCGATTCACCCGCCCTGGCTCAGGCCGTCCGGGACGCGTTGGAGCCGCAGATCGCGGTGACCAAGCACTCCGAGCGGATCCGGACGGCGCTGAGCGGTCCACAGTCGGCGGTGGTGCTGGTCGACGACCTCGATCAGGGCCTGGCCGTAGTCGACGCCTATGCCGCCGAGCACCTGGAGATTCAGACCCGTGACGCGGCCGCACTGGCCGCGCGGGTGCGCAATGCCGGAGCCATCTTCATCGGCTCGTACTCGCCGGTGTCGCTGGGCGACTACAGCGCCGGTTCCACGCACGTGCTGCCGACCGCCGGTGCCGCGCACCATTCGTCCGGCCTGAATGTGCACAGCTTCCGCAAGCAGGTGCACCTGATCGACTACTCCCAGGCTGCCCTCACCGAGATCGCCACCTTGGTGGAGACCTTTGCCGCGGCCGAGGATCTGCCCGCCCACGGCGCGGCGATCAGCGTGCGGAGGCAGTCGTGAGGCCGGACGTCAGCCTGGCCGAGCTGCCGCTGCGTCCGGAGCTGGTCGGCGAGGTGCCCTACGGCGCCCCGCAGTTGGACGTCCCGGTGCGCCTCAACGTGAACGAGAACCCGTACCCACCGAGTGCGGCGGTCATCTCGGAGATGGCGCAGGCGGTGGCTGCGGCCGCGGCGACGATCGATCGCTATCCCGACCGTGAGGCGACCGCGCTGCGTCAGGATCTGGCCGCCTATCTGGGTCACGGGCTGAGCGCTGCCAACATCTGGGTGGCCAACGCGTCCAACGAAGTGATGACCCATGTGCTCGGCGCCTTCGCCGGCCCGGGACGGACGGTGCTCACCTTCGGTCCGACGTATTCGATGTATCCGGAGTACGCCCGCAACACCCACAGCGGGTATGTGGTGCTGCCACGCCGTGACGACTTCAGCCTCGATGCCGATGAGGTGCTGGCCGCGATCGCCGAGCATCGTCCGAGCGTGGTGATCATCACCACGCCGAACAACCCGACCGGAACGACGACCGCTCGGGCGACCATCGAGCAGATCCTGACCGGCACCGAGACGATCGTGATCGTTGATGAGGCCTATCAGGAGTTCGCTCAGGACCCCGAGCAGACCGCGCTCACCCTGCTGCCCACCTACGGCAACCTGATCGTGGTGCGCACCATGAGCAAGGCTTTCGCTCTGGCCGGTGCGCGGGTGGGGTACCTCGCTGCGGCACCGGCGATCGTGGATGCCTGCCGCATCGTGCGGCTGCCGTACCACCTGTCCGCACAGACCCAGGCGATCGCCCGGGTGGCCCTCGCGCATGCCGCAGAGATGCTCGCTCGGGTCGATGAACTGCGCCTCACCCGCGACGAAATGCTGCTACGCCTGCCTCAACTGGGAGTGGAGGTGATTCCCTCCGACGCGAACTTCTGTTTGTTCGGGCGATTCGAAGACCGCCATGATGTGTGGCAACGGTTGCTCGACCGTGGCGTCCTGGTGCGCGAAACCGGCCCTGCCGGCTTCCTGCGGGTCTCGGTGGGCACCCCGGCAGAGACCGAGGCGTTCTACCGCGCATTGGCCGAAGTATTGGAGGAGATCAGATGAGCCCGCGCACAGCGGTACGCGAACGCCGGACCAGCGAGTCCGCGGTTCGGGTTGCGCTGAATCTGGACGGTACCGGCACCTCGACGATCAGCACCGGGGTCGGTTTCTTCGACCACATGCTGACCGCCCTGGCCAAGCACTCTCTGATCGACCTGGAGATCACCACCACCGGTGATCTCCACATCGACGCCCACCACACCATCGAGGACACGGCGATCGTGCTCGGCCAGGCTTTCGCCGAAGCCCTCGGCGACAAGGCCGGGATCCGCCGTTACGCCGATGCCACCGTCCCGCTGGACGAGGCGCTGGCCCAGGCCGTGGTCGACATCGCCGGACGCCCGTACGTGGTCTTCACCGGGGAGCCGGACGCCCAGGCCTATGCCCGGATCGGCGGCAGCGGGGTCACCTATCCCGGTTCGATGACCCAGCACGTCTTCGAGTCGTTCGCGCTGAATGCCGGCATTACGCTGCACCTGCGCCTGTTGGCCGGACGCGATCCGCACCACATCGTCGAGGCCGAGTTCAAGGCGCTGGCCCGGGCTCTGAGCGACGCGGTGGCGCTGGATCCGCGGATCGCCGGGATCGTCCCGTCCACGAAGGGCACCTTGTGAGTGCTGCGCGGGTGGCGGTGCTCGATTACGGATCCGGCAACCTCCACTCGGCCACGCGCGCCCTGGCCGCGGCCGGTGCCGACGTCGTGCTGACCTCGGATCCCGCGGTCTGTCGGGCCGCTGACGGCTTGGTGGTGCCCGGTGTGGGCGCCTTCGCTGCCTGCATGGCCGGTCTGAGCGCGGTCGGTGGGCGCGAGATCGTCGCCCAGCGCCTCGCCGATGGCCGTCCGTTGCTGGGTATCTGTGTGGGCCATCAGGTGCTGTTCGAGCTCGGGGTCGAGCACGGTGCCGAAGCGGCCGGGCTAGGGCTGTTCCCCGGCGTCGTCGAGGAACTCGTTGCCACCCCGCTGCCGCACATGGGGTGGAACACCGTCGAGGCCGCCCGCGGGTCGAGGATGTTCGCCGGAGTGGAGGGGGAGCGGTTCTACTTCGTGCACTCCTACGGCGTGCACCCCGGTGCAGGGTGGCCGTCTGATGCGCTGGCCAGTTACAGCGAGCACGGCGGTGATCGCTTCCTGGCGGCGGTCGAACGCGGCATCGTGTGGAGCACACAGTTCCACCCGGAGAAGTCGGGGGAGGCCGGAGCCCGGCTGCTCCGCAACTGGATAGCGACCTTGGGAGAGACCGCATGAGCGTCTTGGAGTTGTTGCCCGCCGTCGATGTGCAGGGCGGTCAGGCCGTCCAGCTGGTGCAGGGGGTGGCCGGCAGCGAGAAGGTGTTCGGCGAGCCGCTGGCGGCCGCGCTGCGCTGGCAGGACGCCGGTGCCCGCTGGCTGCACCTGGTCGATCTGGACGCGGCCTTCGGCCGGGGGAGCAACGCCCAGCTGTTGGCGGGGATCGTCTCCGACCTGGACCTTCAGGTGGAGATGTCCGGTGGCATTCGCGACGACGCGTCGCTGGCGCGGGCGCTGTCGACCGGCTGCCGTCGGGTGAACATCGGTACCGCTGCGCTGGAGAACCCCGAGTGGTGCGACCGGATCATCGGCGAGTTCGGCGATCGGATCGCCATCGGCCTGGATGTGCGGGGGACCCGCCTGGCGGCCCGCGGCTGGACCCGGGAAGGCGGCGAACTGTACGAAACGCTGGAGCGGCTCAACCAGGCCGGTTGCCAGCGCTACGTGGTCACCGATGTGGCCAGTGACGGCATGCTCACCGGCCCCAATCTCGACCTGCTCCGCGACGTGTGCGCCCGCACTGATGCTGCCGTGATCGCCTCCGGCGGCATCTCGACCCTGGACGATCTGCGGGCGCTGCGCGAGCTGGTGCCGCTGGGCGTCGAGGGCGCGATCATCGGCACCGCCCTGTACGTCGGCAACTTCACCTTGTCCGAGGCCTTGGAGGTCGCCGGGGTCTGACCCTGCGCACCAGCATCACCATGTGCGCTACTCGCTGGTGTTGGTGCCGCCGGTCGGGAGGTGATCAGGTTCGCGGTCGACCGCGTCCTGCACGGCCGACCGCGTCACCGACTGCCAGCGGATCCGAAGCCAGGCCACGATCGAGCTCACTCCGGCAATGGCGAACACACCTGCCAGAGCCCAGAAGATGACCGACACGAACGTGCTCGTACCGCGGGCAGCCTCGGTGGTCGAGTCATACGGGTTCCCCGGGTTGTAGTACACCGGCAGCTTCTGGCCCACATGGAAGGTGCAGTACGCGGTACTGCTGCCGAAGGAACCGCCGTCGTAGCTCTCGCCATTGACGGTGTACTCGTAGGCGATGCCGCACGTCGTGCTGTTCCTGGAGTAGAACCGGGGAACATCTGTGACCACGCCGATCGCCATGCCTGTTCGGACACTGTCGGCGCCCTCGTACCTCATGGAGAGCACCGTCGTGGCGATCAGTCCGCCAATACCGAGGATGGTGAAAATCACCCCCACCAACAACATCACGCCGGGATTGGAGGCCGAGGATGAGCTCCACGACCCGGAATAACGCGCGTTCATTGTTGCCTTCGGTGTGCGGACGAGATGGGCCGGTGAACAATCAGCTCGGGAAGCGGGCGAAGCCGCGCAGCCCGTCCCCGGGGAAGTCGCGCAGTTCGGTGAATCCTAGCGATTGGTAGAAGCCGATCTGTTCGGGCTCGGCGTCGGTGATCAGCACCTGCTGGTAGACGTGGGCATAGGGTGCCAGCACTGTCTCGACCAGTCGGCGTCCCAGGCCGAGGCGGCGGAAGTCGGGGTGCACCAGGACGTCCTGGACGTAGGCGATGGACGCGCCGTCGCCGACCACCCGGGCCAATCCGACCAGGCGACCCTCGTGATGGGCGGTCACGACAAGCAGAGACCCGCCCAGGGCGCGTCGCAGCCGGTCGGGATCTTGAAGGTAACTGGCCCAGCCGACCGCGGAATAGAGATCCAGCGCGTCATCGAGGGTCGGCGAGCTTCCGATAATAAGTTCCAGTGAATCAAGGGTGGGCATAACCCCAGGCTAGCCACCACACCCCCGAAATATGCTCAGCGAACCCGTGCGGTCCATTCTTCGGTTGCGAATTTCGTAGCCACCAGCGCCTCGGCCTGCGAGATCTCGGGGCCGCTGAGCTCGCCTTCAACCAGGCGATAACGCTGCCGGAAGGTGTTCAGGAAGGACGCCATCACCTCCTCGCGCGGAAGCCGGGTTTGCGAACGGACCGGGTCGACCCGCTTATTCGCGCTCTTGGTGCCCTTGTCCGAGAGCTTTTCTCGGCCGATGCGCAGCACCTGCAACATCTTGTCGGCGTCGATGTCGTAGGCCATGGTCACGTGGTGCAGCACCGCGCCGCCGACGAAGCGCTTCTGCGCAGCGCCGGCGATCTTGCCGGCGGCCGAAGCGATGTCGTTCAACCCGGCGTAGTGCGCCTCCACGCCCACGTCCGCGAGCGCCTGCAGCACCCACTGGTCGAGGAACGCGTAGGACGCTTCGTAGCTCATCCCGTCGACCAGCGATTCGGGCACCACCAGCGAGAAGGTGATGCAGTTGCCGGCCTCCATGAACATCGCGCCGCCGCCGGAGATCCGCCGCACCACCTGAATACCGTGGCGCTCGGCGGCTTCGGAGTCGATCTCGTTGCGCAACGACTGGAACGAACCGATCACCACCGCCGGGTTGTGCCACTCCCAGAAGCGGAAAGTCGGCCCGCGGCGTCCGGCGGCCAACTCGCGACCCAGCACCTCATCGAGTGCGCAGTGCATCGCCGGGTCGAGGGGGCCGGGGTCGAGGAAGGTGAACTCGTGATCGTCCCAACCGGTGGCTCGACCCAGGGCGCGCCGTACCGCCATCGCGACCGCGTGAGCATCGAAGCCGGCCATCGTCACCGGGCCGGCCAGCGCGCGGCTGTCGACCGCCTCGGTCAGGGCTCGGTCGATCCGCGCGCGCAGCTCTCCCACGGTGGTGTCGACGCTGAGGCCGTCGATGGCGGCGTCGATCACGTCCAAGGCGTCGTCGGGGTCGAGGAAGAAATCCCCGCTCACCTTCACCTGGCCCAGCCGGCCGTCGACCACGGTCAGATCGACCGCGACCAGCTTGCCGTTGGGCACCTTGTACTCGCCGTGCAGGGGCTCGCTCATGGCGGTCAGGCTATGTGTCCTAGACTAAGCGGCGCAAAAGCCACCAGTTGAGACGATGGGGACTACATGAGCGGGCACTCCAAGTGGGCCACGACCAAGCACAAGAAGGCTG
>CAZLJN010000049.1:0-11155 GCA_964559815.1 uncultured Propionibacteriaceae bacterium | reverse complement strand
GCGCAACCTTCATCGCCCACCCCCTCCCCTGTCATCCCAGGGAGTCATCTGCTTCGGGGTCGAAGCCTACCAAAGGTCGAGAACGGTGTTCAGCTTTGTTCTCGCCTACTTCTTCGCCAACTCGTCCACCTGGCTGCGAACCGCCACAACAAAGGACGTCGGGACATCCGGCCCGTCAAGAAGGGAGAAGGCCATCACGTTGCCGTAGCCGATCGCGACCTGGTACACCCCGCCGGGATCCCTGGACAGCCACCACATGGCCGACCCTTCCTGGCCGGCCCCCAGCGAGGTCACCGCAGTACCGGCGTCGAGCTTGGCCTCCTCGGCCGCGCACTTCTGATTGAGGCCCACCAACTCGACCACCGTGGGGGCGTCACCATAGAGCTGGACGACCACCCCACCGGTCTCATCGGCAGCCTGCGCCTTGACCCGGGCGTCGGCGAGCTTGTTCATCGCGACACAGGAGACCGCTTGATTGGCCTCCTGGTTCTCCGAGCCCTCCCCGTCGGGATCCTCGTTCGAACTGGACTCGAACGGTGTCAGCGCGACCTTGTGGTCGCCCAGGGTGCCGGAGCTCACCAGCTTGTCGAACTGGGCAACAGTCAATGCCGGCCCCAGCGGGACGGTCGGAGTCGGGTTGGGAGTCGAGGGAACCACCGAAGGTGTGGATGCCGGCGCAGACCCGCATCCGGTGACCGTGATCAGCACGGTCAGTCCGACAGCGGCCAGCTTCGGCACCCAGTTCACAACCCCTGCCTCCTGCTCTCACCGTCAGCAACCGTCGTCCGTACCTGCTCAAGGAACACTTCAGCGTACGTGTCGGCCGGGATGTCGCCCAAGTAGTAAGTGCGCAACTCTTGGCGTATTCCCAGCATTGGATCCCGCTGGACCATCACCTTCAGTTGTTCGCGCGGGTGCTCCACCTGCGGGCGCAGCAGATAGCCGGCCCGCATCATCGGGTACTCCTCCAGCGGATCGACCTTCGGATCACCCACGTCGACCACCGCGAACGGCTTGCCCGAGAACAGGAAATCGGCCGCCACGCTGGACACGTCGGTGACCAGGCCGTCCACAGCGTTGAACGTGTCGAACAGGCTCATCGCGGTGGCCTTGTCGCCGAACAGGTGCTCGCCCGCGGCAGTGTTCGCCTTGGCGAGCATCGCGTTGACCTCGTTGATCTGACGCAACGACGGAGCGTGCTTGAATGAGTAGGGATGCGGGCGGAAGATCACCCGCACGCCCAACTCCAGCAACCCCTCGACCACCTGGGTCGCATACGGCAGCGACGTGAGTGACGTGTCGTCGTAGAAGCCCTGCCAGGTGGGGGCGTAGAGGACCTGCGGGGACGCCGCCTCGGTGATCGACGAGGTACCCGGACGCACCTTCTCCACCTGCGGACGTCCGACGATCCGGAACTTCTCGGCCGGGATGTCGACCCCATGCTGCGCGTAGCGGTCGATGCCGCCCTGGCCGGCCACGTAGATCTCGTCGAACATCGCCGTCACCGGGTTGTAGCTCGGCGGTTTGTCCGACTCTCCATGCAACAACTGGACGTGGATCTTGTCGCCGAAGCGCACCGCCTGGCTGTTCTTCATCGAGTTGTTGACGTAGAACACCGCGCTGGCGTCGCACTCCATGACGGCATCGACGGCCGGCAGAGTCGGGCACAGCACGACCGGAGCGGTGGTGGCCTTCACGAAGATGTCGTACATCTGGCGCTCGCGGATGACCACCAGGTGCTTCAGCCCCACCCGCTCGAAGTACGGCAGCCACATCAGCAACTGGTACTCCGAATCCGCCGGCGCACTGAAGTGGACGATGAACTTCGGCTGGTAGGCCGCCACCGCCTTGCGGTAGCTGGCCTCGATCCGTGACGGTGGCCACCGCCAGAAACCCCACCCGATGACGCCCAGCGCCCCGACGAAGCCGAGGAGCACCACCAGCATGACCGGCAGCATCGGGAATCCGAACAGCGCCGACAGCCCCAGCAACAGCAACCCGCCCGTGGTCACGTCGAAGGTGAAGGTCTGATCCAGGTAGCTCACCGAGTGGAAGCCAGGCAGATGGACGGCCTGGATCGCGGTCCCGCTGCGCAGCCGGATCTCCGAGCGCATCGCCGACTCCAGCAGGCTGGCACCGATCACCAGCGCTGCAGTGACGGCGGTGAACCACACCTGGTCACCCCGAGGCGCTCCCACGGCGAAAGCCGCTCCCAGCACCGCGTTGGTCGGCAGCGACTGGAACCGGCCGAAGCGCCAGGACACCGGCACCACCAGGATCCCGACGACCAGAGGCCAAAAACCCAGCTGGCCGGTGAGCTCCAGCGCGAAGATCAGAGTCGCAGCGGTCGCCAGAACGACATCACGGATCACATTCTTCAGGGCCGCGATGCTGATGTTGTTCACAGGCGCACAACCAGGTTCTGGCTGTCGACGAACCGGCCATGGTCACTAGCCAGCAGTTCGATCACGCCAGCCACGTCTTCCGGCTGCATGATCGTGCTGGGGTCCTCATCGGGAGCGAGCGTCCGGCGCAGCGCAGTGGCGCAGCGTCCGGGAGAGATCGTCACCACACGGGTGCCATAGATGGCCAGCTCTTCCTTCATCACTTGGCTCATCGCGATCATCGCCGCCTTGGAAGCGGAGTAGGTCAGCCAGCCCGAGCGGCCGTTGATGCCCGCAGTGGAGGCGATGTTCAAGATGAACTCGAACCGGTTGCCGGCATGGAGCAACCCCTGGGTGAGGACGAAAGGTGCGAACAGGTTGACGTTCATGGTGCGTTCGAAGTCGTCGAATCGCACCTCGTGGATCGGCGCCGGGGCGGTGAATCCGGCGTTATTGATCAGGTAGTCGATCGAACCGGCCTCGCTCACCAGAATCGGCAACAGCTCGCGGATCGCGTCCAGGTCGTTCAGGTCGATCTCGTGGAAGAAGAAGCGCTTACCGTGCGGGTTCTCCTCGGCCAGATGCGCCCGCAACTCCTCGAACTCCGTCGATGGACGCGCCAGCAGCACGAAGGTGTCGAGATCGTTGGCGGCGGACCAGAAACGCTCGACGGTGGCTTGACCGATGCCCTTGGAGGCGCCGGTCACCAACATCGTTTTAGTCATCGGTGCCCTCAACCCCCAGAAGGTAGCCGGCCAACTTCACATCGGTCTTGGTGGTCACCTTGAAGTTCCGATCGCTGCCCGGAATGAAATACACCTCGGCACCGGCCACGGCGCACAAAGTGGCGTCCTCGGTGAACTGCAGATCGTGCTCACGGGCGTACTCGTGGGCCGCCTCCAGCGTCGACAGCCGGAACTTCTGCGGCAACTGGACGTTGCGCAGCTTGTCGCGGTCGAGATAGCCGGTGACGCGCTGAGACTCCGGATCGACCGGTGCCACGGTGAACGGAATCTCCAGCATGTAGGAGACGTTCTCGTGCTCGGAAGCGATCAGCGCGGAGAACTCCTCGGTGGTCACCAGCGGCCGCGCCGTCTCGTGAACGATCACATGCTCGGTGTTGCAGTGCGGAAGCATCAATCGCACCGACTCGTGCCGGGACGCTCCACCGGGCACGTAGGTGATCGGGGTCGAGATGGCGTAGTCGTGGACCAGCTTCTCGATCTCCTCCCGCCAACCTTCGGGGTAGTTCAGGACGATGTGAGTGACCTCAGGGAGCGGATCTACAGCGACCAACGGATAGACCATCGCGGGAATGTGGTTGACCCGGATCAGCTGCTTGGGTTGTCCCGCGGCGACCCGCGTACCCAATCCGCCATTGAGGAGGGCAAGGGTGTACATGCGCGGCAGTCTACTCAGTTCAGCGGGTCCCCCGGTTCCGGCGCCGGGGTTCACGCCGAGCTCACTGGCGAGCGACCGACTCCTGGTAAGCGTTCACGACCTCTTGCGGGTCGCCGTCCATCATCAGCTCGCCCTTGTTCAACCAGATCACGCGATTGCAGATCTCCAGGATCGACTTCATCGAGTGCGACACCAGGAAGACGGTGCCGGCGTTGTCGCGGATCTCGCGGATCTTGGCCTCACTGCGTCCCTGGAATCGCTTGTCGCCCACCGAAAGCGCCTCGTCGACGATCAAGATGTCGTGCTTCTGCGAAGCCGCGATCGCGAACTTCAACCGCGCCTGCATGCCCGAGGAGTAGGTGCGCATCGGCAGGTCGATGAATTCGGTCAGCTCGGCGAAACTGACGATCTCGTCCCGCAGCGCCGCCATCTGGCTCTTGCGGAAGCCGAGGGCCAGCCCACCCAGGACGATGTTGTGGTCACCCGACAGGTCGGGCAGGAGGGCCGCCCCGACACCGAGCAGGTTCGGCCGGGAGCTTGCGTAGACCGCGCCTGCGCTCGGTGGCGTGAGGCCGACCAGCGTGCGCATCAACGTCGACTTGCCAGAGCCGTTGGAGCCGATGATGCCGATGGATTCGTTCTCATAGGCGACGAAGGAGACGCCCTTCAAGGCATGCACCGAACGCATCCCCCGACGGGCTCGGCGCAACCCGCGCGCGTTCGGATTCACGGCCCTGCCGCTGGCGTACACCCGGTACTCGACGTGGACGTCGTCTACGACCACTACAGGCTTGCGGTCAGTCTCGGCCATAGCGTTCCTCCGCAACCCAGAAGAAGGTGAAGCCGACGACCAGCGCGACCACTGCCCACAGCCCCAGGTACAGCCAGTACATCGGGTCGTAGCCGACCGTCCCGGTCAACGAGGAGCGGGCGATCAGCAGGGTCTGGTAGATCGGGTGCCAGTCGTACACCGCGATCACCCAGGGGTGTTCGGCGAAGATCTTGGTGACGTCGAACAGCGCACCGGAGGTGTAGAACAGCAGCCGCGAGACGAACGGCAGGATCTGGGTCAGATCGCGGAAGTGGACGGTCAGCCGGGCGGTGAATAGAGCCACCCCGGTGTTGAACATCGTGTACAGCACCAGCAGCGGGATCATCATCAGCCAGTTCCAGGTGGGCAGGTGTCCCATCGCCAGCACGATCACCAGCATCACCACCGTCGACAGCAGCAGCGAGAAGACCTGCTCGACCACGACCGCCAGCGGCAATGCGATGCGCGGGAAGGCCAGCGACTGCACCAGGGCACGGTTGCCGGTGATGGCCTTGGCGCCCTGGGTGAAGGAACTGGAGAAGAACTCGAAGAGGAAGACACCGATGACCACCAGCGCGGCGTAGTCCGGCGGCCGGTTGCCCTGCTGGATGACGCCGAAGATGGTGCCGTAGATCAGCGCGTTCAGCATCGGCTTCAGCACCAGCCAGGCGGCACCCAGCCGGTTCTCCTGATTCTGCGCAGCCATCTTGAAGGCGGCCATCGAGGTGATGAAGTCGCGGCGTTCCCAGGTCTGTTTGAGGTAGGAGAACAGTCCGGGTCGGGCACCGACCCGGTGCAGCCCGTATTTCTCGGCCAAAGCGGTCTGACTCATCCTGGCCAGGACTCCAATCCGCGTTCCGTTGTGGTGCCGTCGATGATCTGCGGCGCCTGTGCGAGCTTAGTGCACACACTCACCGAGCGCCGAAACTCAGCTGCGCGCACGATGCCGAGCGTAGTAGCTCACCAGACTCCGAGTGGAGGGATCCTGCCCGGCGAGGGCGTCGGCGTCGCCGGCCACCGCCGGCGCGATCTGCAAGGCCAACTGCTTGCCGAGTTCGACACCCCACTGGTCGAAGCTGTTGATCCCCCAGACCACGCCCTGGGTGAAGGTGATGTGTTCGTAGAGCGCGATCAGCTGCCCGACCACGCTCGGAGTGAGGGCCGGCGCCATGATCGAGGTCGTCGGTCGGTTCCCGCTGAAGACCCGCGCCGGGACGATCGCCTCGGCCGTCCCCTCGGCCCGAACCTCGGCCTCGGTCTTGCCGAACGCCAACGCCTTGGTCTGGGCGAAGAAGTTCGCCAGGAACAACTCATGGACGTCGACGCCGCCATCGGTCAGCGGATGAGCCGGATTTGCGACCGCGATGAAGTCGGCCGGGATCAGCTGGGTGCCCTGATGGATCAGTTGGTAGAAGGCGTGCTGCCCGTTCGTCCCCGGCTCGCCCCAAAACACCTCGCCGGTAGCGGTGGTGACCGGCGCACCGTCGCTGCGCACCCCCTTGCCGTTGGACTCCATGGTCAGCTGCTGCAGGTAGGCGGCGAAGCGGTGCAGATACTGGGCGTACGGCAGCACCGCGTGGCTGTGTGCACCCAGGAAGTTGACGTACCAGACGTTCAACAACCCCATCAGCGCCGGCACATTGCGCTCCACCGGGGTGGTCCGGAAATGCTCGTCGATGGCGTGGAAGCCGGCCAGGAAGTCGGCGAAGTTCGCCGGCCCGATGGCGACCGCGACCGCCGTCCCGACCGCCGAATCCACCGAGTAGCGCCCGCCGACCCAGTCCCAGAAGCCGAACGCGTTCGCCGGGTCGATGCCGAAGTCGGCGACCTTGTCCAGCGCCGTGGACACGGCCACGAAGTGGCGCGCGACCGCGGCCCGGTCTGACTCGGCCGAGCCGTCGGTGACCCCGGCGGCGCGCAGCCCAGCCAGCAGCCAGTCCCTGGCCAGCCGGGCATTGGTCAGGGTCTCCAAAGTGGTGAAGGTCTTGGAGGCGATGATGAACAAGGTGGTCTCGGGGTCGAGATCGGCGGTCTTGGACGCGATGTCGGTGGGGTCGATGTTGGACACGAACCGGCAGCTCAGACCGGGCTGGACGTACGGCTGCAGGGCCTCGTACACCATCACCGGACCCAGATCGGAGCCGCCAATGCCGATGTTCACCACCGTGCGAATCGGCTTGCCGCTGGCGCCGGTCCAGGCCCCGCTGCGGATCGAATCAGCGAAGGCGTAGACCCGGTCGAGCACCTCATGCACCTCGGCGACCACGTCGGTGCCGTCGACCATCAGCACCTCACCGCGCGGCCGACGCAAGGCGGTGTGCAGCACACTGCGTCGCTCGGTGGCGTTGATCGGGGCTCCGGCGAACATCGCGTCGCGGTGCTCGGCGAGACCCACCTCGGCGGCCAAGGCCACCAGGGCAGCGTGGACGTCATCGGTGAGGAGATTCTTCGACAGGTCGACATACAGGTCGGCAGCCGAGAAGGTGAACCGCTCGACGCGCCCCGGGTCGCCGGCGAACCAGGCGCGCAGGTCGGGGTTCAGGTCGGCAGCCAACCCGGCGAGCGTGGTCCAAGCGGCAGTGCTGGTGGGATCAACCGGTGTCATGCAAACAGCCTAACCAGCCACGCGGCGCCCGAGGGACCGTCCGGCAGATGGCGGCCGTCCGCCCCACACGATCAGTCCTGGGTCACCCGCGTCACCTGGGCCTGGAAGGCGGCCTGCGGCCCCTCGGGGGTGTCACCCAGCACATGCTTCTTCATCTCGATCCGCGCATCCTTGAGCCGGTCGGACCCGAACGCCTCGGCCATCGCCTCATCCAGCCCGGACAGATCGGGCGAGATCACATACGAACTCGCCTGAGAGGGGAACATCGACACGAACTCGTCGGCCGACAGACCCCGCGGATTGCAGACCAGGATCGGACGGGTGGTGTACAGGAAGTCGGTGGCGACGCTGGAGATGTCGGAGATCAGCACGTCGGCCTTCGACAGGCATTCGGTCAACGACAGATCCTCATCGCCGGTGACCAGATGACCCCTTCCGGCTCGGCGCAGGATCGTGGAGATCTCGGCGATGGCGGTCAGCATCGACGGACGTGACACCCCGCTGGCCGGATGCGGGCGGAACCACACCCGGGCGTCGGGGTAGTCGCGCAGCAGGCGACGGACCAGCCGCACCCCCATCCGATCCAGCGATGAGTAGGAGGTCTGGTCGTAGTAACCCTCGAAGGTCGGCGCGTAGAGCACGATCGGGTGCTCGTTGCCGGTCGGGCCGATCGGCAGCGCGGTCACCTGCGGACGTCCGATCACGGCGAAGTGGTCCCGCGGCATGTCGATCCCCGCCGCCGGGTACCGGTCCATCGCGGCCTGTCCGGCCACCCACACCTCGTCCACCCCACGGGCGAGGTTGTTGGCGCTGGTGGCCTTGTCGGAGTCGCCGTGCAACAGCATGACGTGCTTGAGCCGCGGATCGCGCTGCAGCTGGCCGTTACGCTCACCGAAGGCCAGGTAGAAGGCCACTTTGATGCTCGGCAGGATCAGCCGCTCCACATCGCGCGGCGCCGGAGCGTAGACGACCGGGTGGCGGGAGTGGTCCAAACCACCCAGCTGACTGGCCTCGCGCACCAGCAGCAGCCCGTCCTCGGTCAGCGCGTTCAAGGCCGGCAGCCACTGGTTGGCGATGTACTTCGACTGGCCGGCACCCAGCGAGATGTAGACCAGGAAGGACGGCGCGAGTTCGGTGAGTCTCTCGATCAGCGGGCGACCCATCTTGGCCACGTCACGGCGAGCGGCGTAGGCCTGCCAGGTCGTCCAGCCGGCATAGATCAGCGCGGTTTCGGCCATCGCCACCCCGACGGTCACCCCCAGCAGCGAACTCAACGACTGCGCCGGGACGTATTCGGCGATCACACCATCGAGAAGGGCAACCAACTCGATCAGCATCAGCACCACGGGCGTGCCGGCGCCGCGAGCGTAGATGCGCTGGTGACGCAGGGTGGGCGCCGGCTGGCGGGGCGCACCGGGATGGAACAGCAGCACCGGGGCTGTCCGGGACGTCCAGGTAGCCAGGATCGGCTGCATCACCCAGGCCAGCTGGATCGCCAGGATCGCGGTCACATAGATCATTCCGGCAGTCGGCGAGTTCGACTCCGAGCCGGCGAAGATCGCCGCCGCGGCGAGCACGCTGCGCAGCAATGCCCGCAACTGCGGACGCAGCCCGACCAGATCCATCAACCGGGAGGTCGGCGGGTCGGAACGGGTCGACAGCCACTCCGACAGGCTGGAGATCGTCCAGGCGACGAATGCCACCCAGGGCAGGTGGAACCAGGCAGCGATGAACAGCATCAGCATGGCCAGCGTGAACAGCGTCAGATTCGCGCGTCCGAACCATGCCGACAGGGCCGGCGGGACACGTCCGGGCCACGCGGCACGGGCCAACTCTTCCCATTCGGGCACGGGTGCCCGGCCGACGTTTTCGATCGATTTGCCCCGACTCACCCGCGTAGCCTAACCGGACGCCGACGCTGCGCGGTCATCGGTGGATCGAATACTCAGGGGGCAGAAGACACCACGGCCACATGGACGTGGTTGAAGTGATTGGCGTTGATCGAACCGCGATCAGCCATCTTCTTCCAGCGGCCGCTGCTGGGCGTCCAGATCTTTTGCTCGAAGATGATGTGGTCGATCTTGAACACCGCGCGATGCGCGATCAGGTACTTGGTGATCCGCCACCCCATTGCGCTCTCCTCGCCGGGGGTGAGCATCAGGTCCAGGGCGCGCCCGTTCTTGTGGAAGGCCATACCACCGGCTCGCCAGCCGCCAACCGAGTTGAGGTCGGGGAACAACGGGCAGACCGAGCGGTAGATGAAGATCGTGGTCTTGCGCAGCTTGTTCTCCACCTGCGAGCCCCGCGAGCACGGCTCCATGCTGGTGCCCTCGGGCACCGCTGCTTCGGCCGCATCGCTCAGCTCGTCGCTCAGGACCCAGCCGAACCCGTCCTTGAACACGATCTTGCGGTAGTCACCCTCCACATCGGAGGTGGCTTCGACCTGGGTGGCCGCGGAGACCCGGCCGAGCAGCTTGGCGTCCTGCGTCGGCTCGGAGCGGACGTTCAGCGAACCCTCGGTGAACTGCCGGCTCACCGCCATCGCGGTGGTGGACGCGGCATTCGATCGCGTCGGCTTGACGAAGACGAGCTGGTCGGCGATCAGTTGCTGGCTGGGCACCGGGGCGGCGGCGGCGATCGGGACGCCCACGGCGGAGGCCGCTCCGCCCGTGGCGCCAATCAGCACCGCAGCGGCGGTGGCTGCGACCGTGACCGCAGCGGCAAGCCCGCCACCACGGTGAAAGAGCTTGTCAACCAGGGAAGTCTCAGCGCGGCGGGGGGTGTTCTCCGCCACCGGCTCGGTGTCTTCGGCGGCGGGGTCGTCGACAACATCGGCGACTCGACGCGGCTGATACGACATGGGCTACTTCCTGCAGGCAACCTGAGTAGATTCTCAGACTAACTTAAGGATTTGCTCGGGGGCAACCCGCCCCCCACTCTGCGAGCGCACGCGTCAGTCGGCCAGCCGCCAGGTTTGAATCTCGGCGCGCAACTCGTCCAAGAACAGGTCGACGGCGAGGTGATCGGCGAAGATCGAACGCGGCCACACCCCGATCGCACCGGCATCCAGCCAGGCCGACGCCCGGGTCCGAGTGAGATGCCCCGCTGCCACCAGCGGCGGGTAGCCCAGCAGGGCCGGCAACGCCTTGGCGTAGTCGGCAGTGAACGCCTCGGCCGGAACCACCTGCGCCGCAGCCGCCCCGGCCGCCAATGCCGCCCGCAGTTCAGTGGGGGTGAGCCCGCCGAGGATCACCGGGAAGTCGGGCACCGCTTTGACCAGGCCCGCCGACATCAACTCGCTGGCCGCGAACACCGCACCCGACTCCGCTGCACGGCGGACCTCAGCTGGTCGGGTCACCCCCGAGATGGCGATCCGTGCACGCCGTCCGAAGGCTGCCCGCAAGCCGGCGACATCACCGACCCGATCGATCGGCAGCGCCCAGGTGGTGAATCCCTCCTGAGACAGGATCTCGCAGGCCGGCAGCAACTCCTCGACCTCGAACGACGGGAGATTCACGATCACCCGGTGTTCACCCAGCGCGGGAAGTTCGACAGCCACGCCGCCATCCTGCCGCAAAACCCGCGGCAGCCGGGCCTCGAACTACCGACTTTCCGACCGTGACAGCGGCCATGGGTGGTGATTAGCTGGACCGGACGGATCGGAGGAACTCTCATGCATCTGAGTAGCACCAGCATCGCCGCAGGCAGCTATATCGCTCTGAACCATGCCGAACCCGGTGTCGGCGGTCAGAACCTCAGCCCCGAGCTCAGTTGGACGCCGGGCCCCGAAGGCACCGCTAGTTATGCAGTCACCTGTTTCGACCCCGACGCCCCCACCGGCAGTGGGTGGTGGCACTGGGTGGTCACCGACATCCCCGCCGACGTCACCAGCTTGGCCGAGGGCGCCGCGCTGCCGTCCGGCGCCCGGACGTGGACCAATGACTACGGCTACCC
>CAZLJN010000048.1:0-11248 GCA_964559815.1 uncultured Propionibacteriaceae bacterium | reverse complement strand
CCGGTGCGGGTGAGCGTGGTCAGCACCAGCTCGCCCTTCTGCCCGGCCGGGAGCACCTCACCGGTCTCGGAGTCGATGATCTCGGGGTAGAAGTGGTCCTCGAAGATGTGCAGGCCGTTCTGCTCGCTGCATTCGGCAGCCACGCCCGGCCCGATCAGCTCGGTCAGCCCGTAGATGTCGTAGGCCTTGATGCCGAGCTTGGCCTGGATGTCGGCGCGCATCTCCTCGCTCCACGGCTCGGCCCCGAAGAAGCCGACCCGCAGCGGTCCGCCGGCCACGTCGATGCCGTGCTCGCGGGCGTACTCGGCGATGAACAGCGCATAGGACGGGGTGCACAGCAGTGCCGTGGTGCCGAAATCCATCATCGTGTTCAGCTGCCGGAAGGTGTTGCCCGAGCTCATCGGCAAGGTCATCGCACCCAAGGTGGTGCCGCCGTAGTGGCCGCCCAGGCCGCCGGTGAACAGGCCGTAGCCGTAGGCCACCTGGACGATGTCGTCGTCGGTCGCTCCCCCGGCGTCCAGGGTGCGGGCCATCACTTCACCCCAGATCTCCAGATCGCCGCGGGTGTAGGCGCCGACCACCGGCTTGCCGGTGGTGCCCGACGACATGTGCACCTCGACGATGTCGGCTTTCGGCGAGGCGAACAGCCCGAACGGGAAGACCTCACGCATGTCGTATTTGCTGGTCAGCGGCAACTTCGCCAACACGTCCAGGCTGGTGACGTCGGCCGGGGTCAGGCCCGCCTCGTCCAGCCGGGAGCGGTAGAAGGGCACCTTGTCGTAGACCAGGGCGACCAGTGCCTGCAGGCGTTGCAGCTGCAACTCGCGCAGCTGGTCGGTGGGCAGTTGCTGGACGTCCTCACTCCACATGGCTGGCCTCGCTCAGCTGTTGTTCGGCCAAGCCGCGGCCGATGTCGAAAGCGGCCTGGTTGGTCTCGAAGGTGCCACGCGGCGATAGCGCCTGCAACGCCTGCTGCAGGTATTCGGGGGCGAGCGGGAAGAACACCGACGCCGCCCCCAGTAGCGCGGTATTGCGCACCTTCAGTGGCACGCTGCGTCGGATCGCGGCCAGTTCGACGCGAACCACCTTGCTGAACAACCGGTCGATCTCGGCGTCCAGGCCTTCGGGGTAGTCACTCACCCCGACCGGCAGGATCGGCTCGGCCAGGTAGCAGGCGTCCGCGTCCGGACGGGCCCAGCCCGACCAGCGCAGCAACTCCATCGGCTCCATGGCCAAGATCACATGTGCTTGTCCCTGGTCGATCACCGGGGCGTAGACCCGCTCACCGAAACGGACGTGGCTGAACACCGGCCCGCCGCGCCGCGACATGCCATGGATCTCGCTCTTCTTGGCGTCCAGGCCGGCCAGCGCCGCCGCTTCGGCCACGATGTCGGAGGCCAGCACGATGCCTTGGCCACCGACACCTACCATCAGCACGTTGAACACGTCGCTCACTTCGCGCCCCCCACCTTGTTGAGGAAGATCAGTTCCTTGCGGGAGGCCTTCTTGGCGTCCAACTTGTCCAGGCGCTTCAGCTTCTGGCCTTCGATCAGGCACAGGCCGAGCACCACCAACAGCCGGACGCCGGACCGCTCGGACAAGGTGTCGATGGCCGCCGAGATGCCGGCGGTGTCGTAGGCGTCCACCATGCCGACGTTCTCGGCTGGGATGCCGAAGGAGCGGGCCAGCATCTCGTAGTCGACGCTGATCGCGTCTTCGCGGCCCATTCGTTCCCCGCTCATCGGGTTGGGCTGCATGCCAGTCATCGCGGTGGTGCCGTTGTCGAGGACGATGTAGAGCCCGTCACGACGATTCCAGACCGCGTTCAGCAGCCCGGTGATGCCGGAGTGGGCGAACGTCGAGTCACCGATGACGGCGGCGATCTTGCCGCGCTGCTCCGGCGGAGCGACGATGTCCATGCCCTGGGCCATGGTGATCGATGCCCCCATGTCGAGCAGGGTGTCCATGGCGTTGTACGGCGGCAGCACCCCCAGCGAGTAGCAGCCGATGTCGCCGGAGATCAGCATCCCCTTGCGGCGCAGTTCGAGGAACACGTGATCGTGCGGGCAGCCCTGGCACAAGCCCGGACGCCGTGGCGGCACGGTCACCGACGGTTCGATGCCGGTCGCCGGTTCGCCCAGCCCCAGCCCGGCGGCCACGATCGCCGGGGTGAACTCGCCGATCGCGGGGAAGGCGTCCTTGCCGACGCAGTCGATGCCCCAGGCCTTGAGCTGGGTCTCGATCACCGGGTCGAGCTCTTCGACCACGTACAGGGTCTCGACCTGGGCGGCGAAGGCGGCGATCAGGTCGGGCGACAGCGGGTTCACCAGCCCGATCTTCAACACCGGGACTTCGGGAGCGACCTCGCGCACATAGGTGTAGGGAATGCCCGAGGTGACCACGCCGATCGGAGCCTTGGCGCCCCCGTCCGGCTCACCGGTGGGCCATTCGACCTTGTTGGACGGGTGGGTGGCGGCGTCGGCGCTCAGCCGGTTCATCCGCTCCTCGACCACGACCCGGCGCCGCTTGGCATTGCCGGGGATCATCACGTACTTGCCCGGATCGGAGACGAAGCCCGGAGCAATGGGGGCAACCCCGCGCACCGGCTCGCCGCCAGGGAACGGGTCGACCAGGCTCTTCGAATGCGACAGCCGGGTGGTCATGCGCAGGAACACCGGGGTGTCGTAGGCCTCGCTCAGCTCGAAGGCGAGCTGGGTGAACTCCCGCGCCTCCTGGGAGTCCGACGGCTCCAGCATCGGCACCTTGGCCGCGATCGCGTAGTGCCGGTTGTCCTGCTCGTTCTGCGAGGAGTGCATGTCGGGGTCGTCGGCGGTGATGATCACCAGGCCGCCGCGCACGCCCAGGTAGCTGGCGGTGAACAGCGGGTCGGCGGCGACGTTCACCCCGACGTGCTTCATGGTGACCAGCGCTCGTCCGCCGGCCAGGGAGGCGCCCACCCCTACTTCGAGAGCGACCTTCTCGTTCACCGACCACTCGGTGTACACCTCAGGCTGGGTGGCCAGGGCCTCCAGTATCTCGGTGGACGGCGTACCCGGATAGCCACAGCCGACCGCAACAGCGGCCTCCCAAGCCCCGAGCGCAACCGCTTCATTGCCAGACAGCATTCGCGTGCGCAAAACGGTGGATCCTCTCCATCTACTACGCCGCGTAGTTTAAGGGCCTAGCCAGGGGGCGTGCGGCCCCGATCTCGCGGTGCAGGCGAAGAGATTTCTACTGGTTGGACGGCAGGATCTTGGCCATCACCAGTTCGTCCACCGGCTTGCCGTCAACGATCAGCGAATGCCGACGCACACCCTCAGCGGCGTAGCCGCGCTTGGAGTACAGACCGATCGCCGGCAGGTTGTGGGCCATCACGGTGAGTTCGAGCCGGGTCACCCCGACCGTCGCCGCCCATGCGTCGATGGCGCCGAGCAACTCGCTGCCGATCCCGCGTCCGCGGGCTTCGGGCAACAGACCCATCACCACCACGGCGGAGTGCTTGTTGCGGCGGTAGGAGCCGCGCTCGGCGTGGGCGAAGCCGACCACTTTGTCGCCTTCGGCGGCCACCAGATAGCAGTCCTGCCGCAGCCGCAGGTTCGCCAGCCAGCCGGCGAAGCGGGCCACGTCCAGGCCGCGCTCGCCGGGTTCGAGCATCATGAACCGGGTCTCTTCGTCCAACAGATTCAGCATGCCCAGCACCGGTGCCGCGTCGCTGAGTTCAGCGTCTCGAATGCGCAACTGGTCGACATGCCCAAAGATCATGCGGCCAATAGTGGCGGGTGGGTCGCGGCCACGTCCACCATCACGGAGTCGCCGGCGTGCCCGCAGGCACCACAAGGCAGCACTTCCAGCACCCGCCCGCCGCCGCCTCCGGCGCCAAGCGATCAAAGAATCCGACACACTCCCCCGGCACGCTGACCACCTCATAGGCTGCGGCTGTGTCGACCGGGTCCATCACACGCCAGCCACGCGCCGCGGGCTGGTGGGTCGGCGCGCTCACCGTGGCACTGGTGGTGATGGCCGCCACCTTCGGCAATCCGCCGGCGGTCTCTCAGGTCGGCCCGACCGGCTATCTTCCACCCGATGGCTTCCGGGTGCGCTTCACCGGCGGCAGTGGGGCGCTGGCCACCGAGTGGGCCGTCGACCAGGCGTCGGGGTTGGTCAACTCCGGGCCGGCGCATTTCATGTACTGGGTCGGGGCGGCAGACCAGGATTTCACCGGGACTCTGGCTGCACGACAATCCACCGTCTTCACCAATGCCGCCGGCGTGGTGGTCAACCGCGAAGACACCTTCATGGTGGCCGGCCCCGAGGGGGTCGGCACCGGCGTCGAAGTCCGCACGTGGACCGATACCCGCTTCTACTACCCCGCCCGGCTCGACCTTCCCAATACCCTGTCCGCCGGCAAGTCATGGACATCCCAGGGGAAGGCCCAGGTGTTCGTCAAGGATGGGACGGTCGACGACACCACCTACCGCGCCGACTACCAGGCCACCGCCCCCACCTCCCACGACGAGCTCGTCCGCCGCTGCATCCACATCACCATGACGCTGACCGTGGGACGCACCGCGGACGCGCCCACGACTCGAACCTGGTGCCCCCAACTGGGCGTGGTCACCCTGGCCGAGTCCGACGCCACCTGGCATGCCGCAGCGTCGAACACCACCATCAGTGCACCGACGGCTTCCACCTTCGACTGGTCGCTCCTGGATCGACTGACCTTCACCCCTCACACCATCAACCAGCCCACGGTGCAAGGCTCGATCCAGGCCAAGCCGATGACCGCCCCCGCCATCCTCAGCGACGGAACCATCGCGGCGGTGCAGCAGCTCTCTCGTGATTCGGTCGGCCTCACCACCGCCGCCGAGCCGATCCGCTCGGTCTGGCGGGCGCGACCCGGCGGAACGGCCACCTCTACGGCCACCTTCGGCGACCTCACCCTGGTCGCCACGAGCAATCGCCAACTCGTCGCGTATGACAAGTTCGGGCGGTGGGTGTGGCAGGCGCCGCTGCCCGACCAGGCATTGGTGGCGCCCGTTCGGTTGGCCGATCTTGCCGTGGTCGCCACCTTGGACGGAAACGTCACCGCCGTCAGCCTGACCACCGGACAGGTCGCTTGGACCCGCCGTGTCGGGGACGCCGTCCGGCTGCAACCGCAGGCCTCCGCAGATCGGGTGGTGGTAGCGGACCTGAGTCAGACGGTCACTTGTTTCGGAACAGACGGCACCCCGTTGTGGTCACAGGGATCGCTGCCGGTGACCAATATGGCCATTTCCTCGGGCGCGGACCCCGTCGTCGTCCTGGGCGTGGCCGGGCTTCGAGGAATCGGCCTCGCCCTGGCCGACGGCACGCAGCGCTGGTCCGTCAGCCAGCAGGTGTCGTTCGTGAGCATGTTCCCGCTGGATCAGATCATTGCCGTCCGCGACGGCAACCGCACCATCGGAATCGACCCCCACACCGGCGACGCTGCCTGGAGTTGGGACAAGGCACGCACCTATGCCGGTGTCGGTGAAGGTGACCACCTGCTGCTACTGGCCGACGATCGCTTGTTCGCGCTCGATTCTCACGGCAACCAACTCAAGGACTGGTCGCTGCCGCTCGGGGACGCCAGTTCGTCGACCACCCTCAGTCTCGGTGCCGATCGCGTCGTGGTGTGGGCACCGCAGTCGGTGCTGGTGGGAGCGGCCAAATGAACGCCGCACTCACCGAAATCGTTCAAGCCGGACGCGACGTCTTGCGCATCTCCTTCGTCGAACCGGTCAAGGAAGGCCGACCCCGTCCTGCCGATTGGCCCGCCGGGCTTCGTCCGGTGGGCGTCGCGGTGACTGCGGTCCTCAGTGTCTTGATGCTGGCCACGCTGGTCTCGGCCCCGCTGCGACGGTGGGACACCCTGTCGGTGAACCAGACCGCGGCAGTGGCGCTGCCGTCCGTGTCGATCCCGCTGCTCGTGACCGCTGTGGTGCTTTCCTTCGCCATGGTTCTCACCGCGTCGCTGCATTCTCCGTGGTGGTTGCGGCTGTCGTTGTGGACACTGAGCGGTCTGGTGACCCTGTCCTTCACCTTTACGGGATTCATCAACCCCCAACAGATGATTGTCAGCGTGGTGGCTGGCGTGGTGCTGGTGGGCTTCATGCTGATCCGGATGTTTCGCAGCCCCACCTGGTGGGAGTTCCCGGTAGTGCTGGGCCTCCTGAGCGTGATCCTGCTCCTCCCGTGGGGACTGCCGGGCTACATCCTTTTCGGCACTGACCCCCGGCTACCTGGCATCCACGGCGGCTTCATCGCGCTGCTTCCCGCGATCCTTCCCGCGGTGATGGTGGCCGGCTTCGCCCCCGCGCAGATTGTGGTGACCGGCGCCCAAGCGATCGCCGACCGTCCGGTAAGCAAGGGGTTGTTCTGGACGCTGTTTGGCGTTGCGGTGGCCGGATCGGCCGTGCAGGCCTATCTCACGATCACCGGCGGAACACCACGCACTCTCGCCGGCCTGGCGGCAAGCCTGGTCGAACTGATCCTCGTAGGTGGAATCGTGACCGCCCTGGTGGCCGTGGCACGAGCCCGGCGCCCACCAGCAGCAGCCGCCTACCCCGAGGCCTGGAACGCCTGGGTCTACCCCGTCGCGGCGGGTATTGCCGGCATCACCGTCATCAGCTGGGTGGTGTCCTTCTTCGCTTCGGTGCCGTTGGGGCCCACCTTCGACGCCGTCCATGCCGCCGCCCTCGCGGTCTTCTACTCCATCGTCGAGGGCAACGGCCACCAGTACTACAGCTTCGTTCTCGCGGCGGTGACCCTGGTGGCGGCGTGGCGGTTCGCGCGGCAGTCTCGCCTCACCGAGGCGATCATGCTCGGGACATTCGGGGTGATGGCTACCGTCGGCGCCATTGGCCAACTCCGCGCCGCAGCATCACTTCCCTCGGGGAGCCTCACGGAGATGGGATGGATCGCGTCGCTGGTCGCCCTCACTGTGGGCGCGGTTCACGTCGCTCGGGGTCGGTTCGACCGCGGTCGCGCGACCGGCGTGCTGACCGTGCTGATGCTGAACCTGCTCTACCCCTACCGAGACGCGTTATCCGATCCGATCACCACTGCGCTCACGGTGGCCCCCGTGGCGATGGTGGTCTTCGGCTTGTTGTGGCGAGTCATCACCGAGGCGCAGGTCACCTACGGTGCATCCAAGCGTTACCCCCAGGCGACGCGCATCTTCTTGTTTATGGCCAACACGCTCCTGGCCACCACCGGAGTTGCGTACGTGGCGCTGTCCCGCGGCCGAGGAACCGACGCCGACTCGTCCGACTTCGCCGCCATCGGGGACCAATTGCTGGGCGCCCCCCTTTTCACCGCCGGACTCGTCGCAGCGCTGTGGCTGCTGCTTCGCCCACACGACCGGGGAGAAGTGGTCGAAATGCTCACCGACGAGTCCTACGACCCCGCGAAGGCAGCTACAGAGGATGCTGCGACGGAGTGGACGCCGCCGACCGCTCCGGCACCGAGCGCGCCGCCGGAACCGACTGCGTGGTGGCCACCGCCACCACCGCCCCCGCCAGCTGCGCCGACGAAATAGGAGAAGGACGTCCCCTTACGGGTGACATTTTGGAGCTGCTACAAAAAGTTAGTCCCCTGGCGGGGGACTTTCCTGCAGCGATCATGTCCCCTTGCGGGGTGACCCTTGTGAAACGTCGCAAATGGGCGGCCCGAACGGATTGCCACCCATTAATTCACTGCGGGAGTATTTCATCAGTTACCCCCGGGACCCACACCTCGGGGCCCGCCAGTAAACGAGGAGTAATCATGTGGTCTCTGCCCGCCAAAGTCGTTGGCTTCGCTGTGTCGAACCAGGAGCGGGGTGCCACAGCGGTCGAGTACGGCATCATGGTCGCCCTCATCGCTGCGGTCATCATCACCGTCGTCACCGCGCTCGGCGGCAACCTGAGCGGCATGTTCGCCGGCGTCGCCAAGAAGGTCTAACACCTGCCCCGCTGGGCGAACCTCCCGCGCGGAGCAAGTAGGCTGCCCAGTGGCGCGCCGACCGCGCGTCAGGGCGAGACGACAAGGGAATACTTATGAAGCGACGGGCGGCAGCTGTAGCCCTGGTCATTGCCGGACTAGCGTTCAGCGCCTTGCCCGCCCAAGCGGCTCCCACCGAGGTGACGGGGCCGACGCCCGAACCGGCGTCGGCTCCGGATACCCAGACCATCCTGGTCACTCTTGATGCGGCGGGCAGCGACCCTGAAGCCGACGCCGAGGCCGTGGTCAACACGGCTGTCGACGCCATCGGCGATGCGCAGATCAGCGACGTCCGCCGCGTCACCAAGACCACCGTTGCGGTCACCCTCAGCGGTGGCCTCACTTCGTCCGAGGCCGATCAGGTGGCCGCGAAGGTCGACGCGCAGCACAACGTGAAGACCGCGAGCACCGGCATGACGTTCCACCCTGCCGACACCAACTGGGAGTCGAACCTGTGGGACATCTCCAGGGACGCGGGTAAGTACAGCGTCGCGGCCGACTTCGTCTGGCCCATCACCGCCGTCAGCGGCGTGCGCGTTGGCGTGATCGACACCGGCATCACCGCACACCCCGATCTGAACGCGAACGTGATCGCCGGGTACGACTTCGTCAGCAACCTCGGCGGCGATGGCGACGGCTGGGATCCCGATCCCAGCGACGAAGGCGATTCACACACTGACAACGGCAAGTTCGTGGCCTCGTCATGGCACGGCACCCACGTCTCCGGCACCATTGCCGCAGTTCGCAACAACTCCGGCGTCGTCGGCGTCGCCCCCGACGCCAAGATCGAGCCGCTGCGTGTTCTCGGCGCCGGCGGTGGCAGCGAGGCCGACGTGATCGCGGCCATCCGCTGGGCGGTCGGCGGCACGGTGTACAGCCCTGATGACTCCGACACGCCGCTGCCGACCAACCCCAACCCCGTTCAGGTGCTGAACCTCTCTCTCGGCGGCTCGACCGACGAGGGGTGTAGTCCCGAAATGCAGGCCGCCATCGACTTCGCGGTAAGCCGGAACGTTCCGGTCGTCGCTGCTGCCGGGAACTCCGGCGAACCGCTCTACTACTTCTCCCCGGCCACGTGCGCCAACGTGATTCGGGTCACGGCCAGCACCTTCACCGGGACGGTGGCCGACTACTCCAACTACGGCGACTACTGGGATCCGGCGACCATCGCCGCCCCGGGCGGGTCGGGCTATCGGACGTCCTGCAACAGCAGCGGCGGGGAGTGCGGCGGCGTGCTGTCGACGATCAACCTCGGTACCGACGGTCCGACGTCCGCCGACTACGCCTACATGTGGGGCACCTCAATGGCCGCCCCCCATGTCAGTGGCGTCCTGGCGCTGCTGCGGGCGCTGCACCCGGACTGGTCGGTAGCGCAGCTCACGGCCGCGATCCGCGGCTCGGCGACCACCATGGTCGGATGCTCGGCGGTGCAGTGCGGCCCCGGCATCGTCAATGCCTCCCGGGCATTCACCATCACCAACTTCCTGACGGCCAAGAAGGCCCCGTCCATTTCGGGAAAGTTCAAGGTCGGAAAGACCCTGAAAGCGAAGTCCGGCAGCTGGTCGGCGAAGGTGAAAGTGAGCTATCGCTGGCTGCGAAACGGCTCGGCGATCAGCAAGGCGACCAAGAGCAAGTACAAGCTCACCAAGAAGGACAAGGGCAAGTGGGTGAGCGTCCAGGTGACCGTGACCGGCCCGGCGGGCTACGCCAAGCAGGTCAAGGTGCCGACCGCGCACAAGGTCGCGCGCTGACCGAGGCCGCACACCCGCCTCGACTAGCGGTTTCGACTTCTTGACGGCATCACCGTCGGCTGTCGCCCGAGTACCCCCTTGTGAGACAATGGGCTGTCGCTTTATGCGCTCTGATAGGGGGACGGTTTGCGGCGCAGACTCCTGTGGGGAGGAACGCTGGGAGTTGTTGTGCTCTCAGTGGGCTTGACTGCGTCCACCTTCGCCCCGTTGACCAGCGTGCCGACGACCGCGCAGCCGCCCGTGCTGGTGGCTTCCGGCAAGGCAGCCAGCCTCACCCACTCCACGAACACCTCAACCGTGGTGGTCGCTTTCCGCAGTGCGCCGTCCGACCCGGCCCGCGCCGCGATTGCCGCTACCCGGACGCCCGCGTGGGAGATTGCGAAGGCCACCGCCACCAGCGCCCGCGCCCTGCGCGCTGACGCCGCCGCAGTCACCTTCGACACCTCGTTGACCCGCGACCAGGCCGCCCAGATTTCCGCCGCCGCGGCCAAGAGCGCCAACATCAAATACGCCGAGCCGTCGGTCACCTTCTACCCCACTGACGCGGGCGGCTCGGGCTACTACTGGAACATCGATCAGATCAACGCCAGCGCGGCCTGGGCGAATGCCCCGAGCAAGGGCAAGGGCGTGGTCGTGGCGGTGATCGACACCGGCATCGCCGACAATCCCCTGCTGAAGAAGGCGCTGCTGGTCGACACCATCGGCGGCGTCACCTCGGGCACCACGGTCAGCGGCACCACCTGGCCCGGGCGTGCGGTGACGATCACCTACACGCCCAAAGGTCAGACGAACCGCATTTCGGTGACCACCACCCCGGCGGATGCCCAAGGCAAGTGGAGCATCGATCTCGACCCCAAGCCGGAGCAGGGCAGCAACCTGACCGCCTCGGTGCCGAATGGATCAGGGCCGGCGACTGAGACCGTTCCGATCATTGTCGACTCCACGGTCATGGACCTCACTGTCGCACCCAGCAATGGCGCCCGCTTCCACGGCACGGTCGAGCCCGGCTCGAAAGTGACCTTGAGTACGACTCTCAACGGCAAGGTCGACTGGAGCGCCCCCGCGGTGGTCACCGATGGCACCTGGGAACTCATCCCCACTGGCCCCAAGACCTTTGCTCACGGCGACGTCGTCACGGTGAAGGCCGTCGACAAGCGCGGAAATCCAGAATCCACCTCGGTGAAGATCGACCAGGTGTCGGAGCTCACCGTGGACAGCCCCAGCAACGGCACCATCACCGGTACCGCGGAGAAGGGGTCCACGATCACGGTGGTCCGCAAAGGCGACACGGACAAGACCAATCTCTGCCCCGAGCTGACCAACCTGCCGGACGCGGCATTCGCCTGCACCCTCGACGAGGTGCCCGCCGATGGCTCAGACCTCATCGTGACCGCCACCGACCCCGCGACCAACGAAGCCACCGCCACCGTCAGGATCGACACCGTCGCCCCCGTCGTCACAGTGAAGCCGAGCAACGGCACCGGCCTGACGGGCAC